>JBCAZB010000001.1:0-31416 GCA_038533315.1 Pseudomonadota bacterium
GAAGCAGCTGAGCCTGTGGGACCGGCGCAACGACATCTCACGCAATCTGTCGGGTGGCATGAAGCGCCGTCTGATGATTGCCCGCGCGCTCGTCCACGAGCCGCGCTTGCTGATCCTCGATGAACCAACAGCGGGCGTGGATATTGAGATTCGCCGTTCGATGTGGACGTTCCTGCGCGAGATCAACGAAAACGGTACGACGATCATCCTGACAACGCACTATTTGGAGGAGGCCGAGTCGTTGTGTCGCAACATTGCGATCATCGATCACGGCGAGATTGTCGAGAATACCTCGATGAACGCGTTGCTTCGTAAGCTGCAACGCGAAGTGTTCGTACTTTCACCCGCGGAGGCGCTTCAGGCCGCCCCGAAGCTGGCGGATTTCGATGTGGAGCTGCGGCCTGATGGCGATGTCGAGGTAGCGATGACGCGGGAGCAAAACCTCAATGCAATGTTTGCCTTGTTGGCAGAACAGGGCATCACGGTGCAGTCTATGCGCAACAAATCTAATCGCCTCGAAGAGTTGTTCATGAGTCTCGTCGACGATAAAAAACGTAAGGCGGCACAAGCATGAGCGAGCCAACGATTGCCCATAACAACTGGGTCGCGTTCTGCACTATCGTGCGCAAGGAATATTTGCGCGTCATTCGTATCTGGGTACAGACGATTGTGCCACCGGCGATCACGATGACGTTGTATTTTCTGATTTTTGGCACACTGATCGGTAGCCGTATCGGCACCATGGATGGCTACAGCTACATGCAGTTCATCGCACCGGGCCTGATTATGATGTCGGTGATCACCAACTCTTACGGCAATGTCGTGTCGTCGTTTTTTGGCGCGAAGTTCGCGCGTCACATCGAGGAGATGCTCGTCTCGCCAGTCCCGAACTCGATTATCGTGCTGGGGCACGTCGCGGGCGGTGTGGTACGCGGGCTGATGGTCGGCAGCCTCGTGGCGATTGTTGCGCTCGCGTTTACCAAGCTCAGCATCGCGCATCCGTTGATCATGTTGTCAATGGTCGTGCTGACTTCCGTCGTGTTTTCGCTGGCTGGATTCATCAACGCGATGTTTGCGAAGAAGTTCGATGATATTTCGATTATTCCAACGTTCGTGCTGACGCCATTGACCTATCTCGGTGGTGTGTTCTATTCGATTTCGTTGCTGCCTGAGTTCTGGCAAAAAGTGTCGATGGCCAACCCGATTCTGTACATGGTCAACGCTTTTCGTTACGGCGTGCTCGGTCAGTCCGATATCCCGATCGTGACCGCGTATTTGTTGGTGCTGTTCTTCGTCGCACTATTGTTCTCGGTTTGCGTCATCCTGATGAATCGCGGCGTTGGTATCCGCGAATAGGTCATGTGCGGCCGCTTCGCTTTTTACTCCGCTGCTGAGGCCGTTAACGATCTGTTCGGCGTAAGCTTGCCGGACGCCGGAATTCTCGCGCAGTACAACATCGCGCCCACCGATCTCGCCGCCGTCATCCGGCTCGATAGCGCCGGCAAGCGAGAGTTGGCGATGATGCGCTGGGGGCTCGTGCCGTTCTGGGCAAAGGATCGCAAGATGGCGGCGCGTATGATCAATGCGCGGAGTGAGACCGTGGCGGAAAAGCCAGCGTATCGCAAAGCCTTCGCAAGCCGTCGTTGCCTGGTACCCGCGGACGGTTACTATGAGTGGATCGCTGAGGCCGGTGGCAAGCAACCGTATTACATTTCTCGCGAAGACGGTGCGTCGATAGCGATGGCTGGCATCTGGGAAACCTGGCGTGACGATCAGACCAGCGTGGAGACGTTCAGCGTTTTGACCATGCCCTCGTCGGGCTCGATAGAACATCTTCACCATCGCATGCCCGTTATGCTGGATGATGTGGCCACCGAACACTGGCTGGCTGGCGACGGCGACAATCCGCCGGCGCTACGCGATCTTAGCGCGGAAGTTTATGCGGACAACCTGATTTGCTGGCCGGTCGCAAAGGCCGTGAATAATTCGCGCAATGAAGACCCACGATTGATCGAGGCACAGCCCGTAGAATCCGACGACTGAATCTGCGCGTCAGCTCACCCGCATCAGCCCAACCACGATAAGCCCTGGGCCACCATGTACACCAAATGCGGAACAGACATCGGTGCAATAGCTGTCTTGCACATGCGGTAAGGCCGCGACCAGTTGCTCCTGTAGCGCCAGTGCATCGTCTTCGCAATTCGCGTGTCCGAAGGCGAGTCGATAGGTTTGTGCCGGGTCAATCTGACGAACGATGTAACGCACAAACTTCGGCAAGCGATTGCTCTTGCCGAGGATCATGCCGCCTGACGACACTGCGCCGTCCGGCTTGGTGCGCAACACAGGATTGATGTTGAACCAGTCCGCGATGACCTTGCGCGATGCCGGTACGCGTCCACCGCGCACGGCGTAGGTGAGATCCTTTACGAGCGCCAGCGTTTGCGTGTTGTCGATCGCGCGGTTGACTGCATCGCGTATGGTGGCGAGGTCTTCACCGGCCTGCGCCAGCTCGGCGGCGTATTTTACTATCAACCCCTGACCAAGCGACGCATTACGTGAATCGATGACGTGGACGGTGCCATTGGCGGCAACCCGACCCGCGGCGTTTTGTGCGGCAGACATCGTGCCACTGACTTTCGATGAGAGGCTGATGGCGAGAACATTCTTAAAATGGCTCGCAAGAAACTGGTATTGACGCCTGAAGTCGCCCGGTGAAGGTTGCGACGTTGTTGGGTGATGCGGGTTACTCTGCAGCAGATCGAAGAATTCGGACTGACTGATACTCAGCTTGTCGAGAAACCCCTGCTCTCCGAATTGCACGCGCAACGGGACCATATGAATATCCAGGGCCTCCATGTCCTCGTCGGTTAAATCGGCCGCGCTATCGGTAATGATCGCGACGCGGTCGGAATTCCCATGCGTCGTATGTTGCTGCTTGTGCATGTCATCAGCTTTTTCACCGCTAACAACGCCGTACTCGCGCGCCAGTGCAAAAACCTGTTCTGGTTCATTCACATGGACATGAATGCGCGCTTTGTAACGGGACCCTGCCAAAACCAGACTGCCACCCATCGCAGAAAGCTGTTCGCGTAGCTTGCGACGGTCGATATCGTCGCCGGATACGATACATTCGGTGCAGAAACGATACTCGAGATCGACTTCATCTCCAGCCATCGGTGCATCCGGCAGGTCGGCTGGAAGGTCGATTGCCTCAATGGTCTCGCCATCGCGCACATAGGCCAACATGCCCTCGAGCAAGTGGACAAAACCCTTGGCGCCGGCATCGACGACATCCGCTTTGCGCAGTTCAGCAAGCTGGTTGGTTGTTGCATTAAGGGCCTTGTTCGCGGCCTTCAAACCATCGCTTAGTAAGGTCGGAAAGTCGACTGCGGCAGTGCCTCGTACACGCTCGGTAAGGTGGTCTGCGAACGCGTCGATCACCGACAGAATGGTGCCTTCGCGCGGTTCGGCGATCGCATCACGGGCATAGGCGCTGCCGGCTAACACGGCATCGCAAAACGTCTGTGCGCTAAAGCGGGTCAGTTCCGCCGCTTTGTCGCTGACACCTTGAAAAAACTGCGCCATGATGGCACCGGAGTTACCCCGAGCACCATCGAGCAAGGCATCGGCGGCGCGTGCCAGCAATTTATGTAAAGGCAGTGCGTCGTCCTTCTGCAGTACCTGACCCATCGCGCCCATCGTCAGCGCGAGGTTGGTACCGGTGTCGCCATCGGCGACAGGAAAAACATTGATCCGGTTCAAGCCATCCTGGCTTTTGATGACGCGTTGGACGCCATTGCGAAGTGCGAGACGCATCGCCTCGCCATCAAGAAATTGCATACAAACCCCCCAAAACCGGCCAGCGCTCGCGTGCTGTGGTGGACGCAGACTACGGCGTCAACAGCAGGCGCTTAGCTCGATACTCGAGAATGATACCTTGTCGCGTGACTTCCAGCACACGCGGCCCTTCCGACAGTGTTGAGCCTTCGACCACTTTCTGTCCGTTAATGAACCCAAATCGTCCGCCTGGATCACTGGAGAAGACATGCAGCTCCATCGACAGTAGCGGCCATTGCAACTGCTGAGTGGCATTGATCGGGTCGTAAACGGGTGTCCTCGGCTCAATGGGGGTATTCGTTGCGGGCGCCGGTCCGGATGCCGGCACTGTGTCAGAAGCCACCTTTGTCGCATCTGTCGAGTCTATTTCGCCTTCGGTGGGGGGGATGTCCGGGGTTGCCGTTCGCCGCTGCTCTCGAGCTTCGTCGATGGTCTCCGCAAGTAGCGAGCGTACTGCAGCTCGCTCGACGGGTACGTTGTTAGTCGTCCGGGTCGCTGATGCCGGCTCTGCAGCCGCTGCCGCGGTAGTCTCAATCGCCCTCGTCGCGGCGTCGGTGGGTGCCTCGGTTGTGCGCATCAATACCCACACGAGCACGATGGCGTTGACCGCTAATAGTGCGACAACGGGCCACAGCCAACGCGGTGTTGTCGTCGGCTGAGGGCTACCCTGCGCTCCAGCGACGGTCGGTGCGCGATGCTCGGCGTGCTGATCATCCGACTTGCGCAGTGCATCCAGTATCAGAGACATCAGCGCGACTCCGCGGTCATTGTGGCCGCCATCGTATCGGCTCGGCGCGACAGGCTCGGCACGTCGTCCAACCCTAAGTCTCGAATCATCATCATTTGTGTACGCTGACCAACCAATCCGTCCACCTTCAACAGGCGTTGACGCTGGTAGTCGCGCACGTATGCCTCCAGCGTCTGGTCGAACAGCTCGGAATCGAGCGGTGTCATGGGCTGGCCCAGAATGGCGGTCAGGCTTTGACGTAGCCATAGCACGCCAACGCCGCGCACGCCCGCACGCAGGGCCTGAACTTCATTGTTTGGCGGTTGCCAGAACAGCAGCGATTCACCGTACCAGTATCGACTGAGCTCGCCGGCGTCGATGCGATGTTCGGCCGTACCGGCTTGCAACCAGAGATGATCATCATTAGCCGCTGTGAGTACCGCTTGATGCGCTTCGCCGTTGCGATCGCGGAGGGTAATAATTGCGGGTCGATCCAACAACAGTAGCTCCGCTAGCGACGTGCGATCTGCCACACAACGTAGCGCTTGCGCGCGTGCTTGTTCACAGGCGCCAACATCGCCACCGCCAAACGGCTTGCCCCACAACGCAAACAACCGTGCGAACGCGTCTTGATTGCCCGTCTGGTCGCGATGTTGTTGCAGCCAGTCGTGCAGTGTTGTGTTTTCGGGTTCTCTAACCTCTGCCACAACGGCTTGTTGTGGAACGATGACCGGGGCCCTCTCAATCGCGACCGGTGTCGGTTCTACGGGTTCCGGTGCGACCGAGAATTGTCGCCAGAGCAACGCGGCCGACGCGACGATCAATACCGCCGCGGCTACCGCGATCCAACGCGATGACGAAGATCGCGGTGTTTTAGTCGCGATCGGAGCCTGCCCGAACACTTCCGCTGCGGCGGCATCGACCAGCTTGTGGTCGACTTCGGATTGTTCCCGACTCCAGGCACCGAGCAGTGCACGGTCGCTGATCAAGTTCATCAGCCGGGGAATACCGGACGCCAGTTGATGAATACGTTTTTTTGCGCGCTTGTTGAGGATCGGCCGCAGCGCACCGGCCACCGCGAGCCGATGATCCAGGTATTCGGCCGCCTCTTTTTCGTTCAGTGGCAACAGGTGATAGCGGGCTGTAATGCGTTGTGCCAGTTGGCGCAGATCGTTGCGAGCCAATAGTTCGCGAAGCTCGGGCTGGCCGATCAACACAATTTGCAGCAGTTTGTTACGGGTCGTCTCAAGATTGGTCAGCAAGCGGATCTGTTCGAGCACCTCGGCAGAGAGATTCTGTGCTTCGTCGACGACTGCGATGGTACGACGCCCACGACCGTGTGCTTCGAGCAAATACTGGTTGAGCGCATCCGTCAGTGCCAGTGGACTGTTGGCGTCCTCCGGCATGTCGATACCGAGTTCGGAAATGATGGCATTCAGGAATTCGACGGCGGTGAGTTCCGGATTCAACACCAGCGCGACATCGGCTTCGTCTGGCATTTTCTGCAGCAAACTACGGACCAGTGTGGTCTTGCCCGTGCCAACCTCGCCGGTCAGCACGATAAAGCCGTCGCTTTCGGTCACACCGTAGATCAGATGCGCGAGCGCCTCCGCGTGCCGCTCGCTCATAAACAAATAGCGCGGATCCGGTGTGATCGTGAACGGCCGCTCGTGCAGGCCAAAAAAGTCGAGATACATGCTGTCTAGATTTAATAAATAGTGCGTTAGTCTACCTGTCCGTGCGGATCGCCGTCACTTGCTCTCCGGATCCGAGCGATCCAGCGTGCTGGCGGGCTGAAGCGCTGCGCGGCCCAAGTCACTGAAACGTTCGCGAACCGCGTCGACGGTACGGTCCACGCGTCCGCTGTCCTCTCGCGACATCTCGCCGAAGAGGTTGAGTTGCTGATCACTGGTCAGCTTCGCCGTGCCGACACCGAGCAGGCGAATCGCGGCGTCCGGTTGCTCTTGCCGCCATTCGCTCAGCAATTGGACGGCGGCATCGAAAATAAGTTTCGTCACGTTGCTGGGCTGCGCCAGCGATACCTGGCGCGTCGCGGTTACGAAATCGCTGCGACGGATCTTGATCTGCACAACACCGGCCAGCAGCTGCTTGCTGCGCAGCCGTTCGCCGGTCTTGTCGCTGAGACGGCGCAGCGCGTTATGCATCTCACGCTCGTCGCGAAGGTCCTCGCGGAATGTGTTTTCGCTGCTGATCGATTTCTCTTCGCGCCAGGCGATGACCGGTCTGGCATCGCGGCCAAAGGCGCGTTCTCGTATGCGGCCCGCGTAACGACCGAACAGTTGCTCCAGCTGTTTGTCGCTCGCCTGTTGCAGGTCGCGAATGCTGATGATGCCGACGGCTTTTAACCGGGTTTGCATGCGCGGTCCGATGCCGGGCAACACGGCCGCTGGCAGACCAGCGAGTCGAGTTGCTTCCTCGCCATGCTCAATGACGGTCAGGCCGTTCGGTTTATCGAGGTCTGACGCAATCTTGGCCACCAGTTTGTTGGTGGCAACGCCGACCGAGGCCGTCAATTGCGTCTGGGCCAGAATTTGCTGCTTCAGGTGGTGTGCGATCGTGACGGGTGTTCCGAACAGGTCGCGACTGGCACTGACGTCGAGAAACGCCTCATCCACCGACAAACCTTCAACATCCGGCGTGACGCTCCTGAAAATTTCGAAAACCTGGCGCGACACCTGTTGGTAGCGGCCCATGCTGGAGCGCACGCAGATGGCCTCCGGGCAGCGCTGCAGCGCCTCACGTATCGGCATCGCGGAGCGCACCCCGAAGCGTCTGGCTTCGTAGCTGGCCGCGGCCACGACCCCGCGGTTCTCCGTGCCGCCTACCAGCACCGGTTTACCTTTCAGGGCTGGATTGTCGCGCTGCTCGACGGATGCGAAGAAGGCATCCATGTCGACGTGCAATATCGCGCGCTCGCGGGGCATCGGTATCCTCAGTCGTGACGGCGCACGATCAGTCTCGCCATGACGCGCAGCGGATCGGCGGCATTACCGAAATGATCCAGATGTTGCAGGCCTTCCGCGTAGAGCTTGTCGCAATCCGCTTTGGCCTGTTCAACGCCGAAGATGGCCGGCCAGGTCGCCTTGTCGTGCAGGATGTCTGAGCCTGCGGGCTTGCCGATCGTATCGGTGTCACCTTCGATATCGAGAATGTCGTCGCGGATCTGGAACGCGAGCCCGAGACATTCGGAGAAATCGATAATGCGTTGTTGATCGTCGGCGGCGAGCGATGGCGCCACTGCGGTGGCCATATCGCAGGCAGCGGTAATCAGCGCCCCGGTTTTCTGTGCAAACATCTTGCGTAACAAATCACCGCTGATCGTCTTACCTTCCGATTCGATATCGATCGCCTGACCGCCCGTCATACCCAGCGAGCCGCAAGCCCGCGCAAGTGACTGCACCATGCGTAACTGCGCGGGCGCATGATCGACGCTGGCTTTCGCGAGCACTTCAAATGCCAGCGGTTGCAGTGCATCGGCAGCGAGGATGGCGGTCGCTTCGTCAAATCGTCGATGCACGGTGGGTTTGCCGCGTCGGAGATCATCGTCATCCATGGCGGGCAGATCGTCGTGTACCAGTGAAAACGCGTGGATCAGCTCCACGGCGATCGCGGGGGCATCGAGCAGCGCCTTCTCGACCCCAAGCAACTCGCCGGTCGCGTAGACCAATAGCGGCCTGATGCGCTTGCCGCCATTCAATGTGGCGTAGCGCATCGCTTCGTGCAGTTGGGTCGGTATTTCTGAGGCCGGTGGTAGCGTATCGGCCAGCACCGAGTCGACGCGAGCGATATAATCCGGGATAGAAAATTCAAAAGACATACAGGGCAAAATCCAGTCGATTCGCTAGGCGGCTATTTTGCGCGTTGGACACCTCATTTGACAGCCTCTGAACCGACAAAATCCGCCGTAACCGTAATCGCGCATCCGAATATTGCGCTCGTTAAGTATTGGGGTAAGGCCGATGCCCAGCGTAACTTGCCGGATGTCGGGTCGATTTCGATCACGCTCGATGCATTGGCGACACGCACGACGGTCGCGCTTGCAGAATCCGATGACCGCTTTTCGTTGAACGAGTCGCCGGAGCCCGCTATGGCCGCGCGCTTGTTTGGTTTCCTCGATCACTTCTACGGGGCGGACCGGCCGAAACTCGCTGTCACTTCGTTCAATGATTTTCCCACGGCAGCCGGGCTGGCGAGTTCCGCATCCGGGTTCGCAGCATTGGTGGTCGCCGTGGATCGCCTGCTGCAGGCCGGTCACAGCACGTCGACGTTGGCGCAACAAGCCGGGCGCGGCTCGGGCTCTGCCGCCCGCTCGTTGTTTGGCGGCTTTGTGCGGCTCGATAAGCCGACGGGTAGCGACGATGACATCACCGTCACAGAGCTGTGCGCGGCGGCGGACTTCCCGCTTGAGGTGGTCGTGGCCATCACCAGCGAACAACGCAAGACGATCGGCTCCACGGAAGGGATGCGCGCGAGCAAGCTGACCTCGCCGTTTTATCCCGCCTGGTTAGAAACCCACGACGCCGATATGACGGCGGCGGCCACTGCGATTGCACAGCGTGATTTCGAGGTGCTTGCGGATATCAGTGAGCATAGTTGCCTGAAAATGCACGCCGTGATGCAAGCGACGCGTCCGGCGATGTTGTACTGGAATTCAGCCACTGTCGCTTGTATGCACGCCGTCCAGGCGCTGCGTGCGTCGGGAGTCGGCGTGTTTTTCACGATCGATGCCGGGCCGCAGGTTAAGGCGGTATGCCTGCCGGAGCACGCATCAACCGTGGCGGATACGCTTGTGTCGATCGATGGCGTGCATCGGATCCTGCGTTCCGGTCTCGGCGACGGTGCGCGCGTTCTGAGTCAGGAGTCCGACTAGTGCCGCAGCCATTGCGTGTCACTGTGCCCGGCAAGATTATGCTGGCCGGTGAGTATGCCGTGCTTCGCGGTGGTGTCGCCATGCTCGCCAGCACCACCCAGGTGTGTGAGGCGACGTTACGTCGGCACAGTGAGCCCGACCACAGTATTCGTACCGTCGGCTTTCGAGAAGGTACCTATCGATTCTCCATTGATGCACGTGCTCGAGTGACCGATGTCGGTGGTGACAGCGCGGCCGCGCTGCGTTTACCGGTTGCAGTGATCGAGGAGTTCCCGCCGCGTAAACCGGTCAGTTTGAGTCTCGATACCCGTGCGTTCTACACCGCTGATCGCAAACTCGGGCTGGGTTCCAGCGCCGCGGCGACCGTGGCGCTAGCTGAAGTGTTGGCTCGTTTCAATGGTGATCCAGACGTGCGGCGCAGTGCGCTCAACGCCCACCGCGCCTTTCAGGGTGGGCATGGCAGCGGCGCGGATATTTACGCGGTACAACAGGGCGGTGTGGTGTCTTTCCAGCGCAGCGAAGGGCGGAACAAACTGACCACCTTGCCATGGCCTGAGTCGTTGCATGCCACAGTGTTCACGTTGTCGACGGCTGCGCCCACCGTCTCGCATATCCAGCGGTTTGACGCCTGGCTCGAGAAAGACGCGACGGCCGAACGACTGCTTGGCGAGATGATCGCCGCGACGCACGCCTTGGGGAAGGTGTGGCGCAGCGGCGATGCAGCAGCGATAATTGAGAGTATGCGTGAATTGACGCAACACATGCTGGCCATCGATGCAGCGGGCGAGCTCGGCTATACAGCGGGTGGTCATGCGGCGCTGCTTCAGACCGAGACACCGGCTGGTGTTTTGTATAAACCGGTCGGCGCTGGTGGTGGCGACCTTGGGCTTGCGCTTTCGGATGATCCGACGGCACTGGCGGCCTTCGCAAGTCAAGTCACCGGCAAGAACTGCACTGTGCTCGACACAGCACTGGGCGTCACGCGCCCGACGCGCAGCTGGCAAGCGGATGAGGGGACATCATGACGTCGGTATTTTCCGGGTTCTATCGTTTGGCGATCAGCGACCGACTGGCCGCGTTGCTCGAGGCCGGCGTATTGTCTACCAACGATTATGCGGCGCTGAGCAGTGGCGATATCACGCTGGATCGCGGTACGGCAGAACATTTGATCGAGAACGTGATTGGCGTCGCCGGCCTGCCGTTTGCCGTCGCGCTCAACTTCCGGATCAACAAGCAAGAGCGGCTGATTCCGATGGTCGTCGAAGAGCCTTCGATCGTTGCCGCTTTGTCGTCGGCCGCGAAGTTGGCGCGGTCGGTCGGCGGGTTCGAGGTCGACAGTGACGATGGCCTGATGATCGGCCAGATTCAGTTACTGGACGGCGAAGACCCGGATGCATCACTAGCGGCGCTGGCCGATGCCGAACAACGTATCGTTGACGCAGCCAATGCGGTGCATCCAAACCTGATCAAACGCGGTGGCGGTGTGCGTGGCATGCAGCAATTCAGCTATCAACGTGCAGGTGGCGGTCACATGATCGTCGTCCATTTGCTGATCGACACCTGTGACGCGATGGGCGCCAACCTGATTAATACGATCTGCGAGCAGGTCGCGCCGATGGTGGCATCGATTGCCGGTGCGCGTCCGCACCTGCGCATCTTGTCCAATCTGGCGGACAAAGCACTGGTGCGAGCCCGTATGCGTCTGCCGCTGTCAGCATTGCATGCGGACGAAGAAAAGGCGCGTTCGATTCGTGATGGCATCATCGCCGCCAACGAGTTCGCGGAACTCGATGTGCATCGCGCGACGACGCACAACAAAGGCATCATGAACGGTATCGATGCGTTGGTTGTCGCGACCGGCAACGACTGGCGTGCGGTGGAAGCCAGCGCCCACGCATGGGCAGCACGCAGCGGTCGTTACCGCTCACTAACACGCTGGACGGCGAATGAGCAGGGCGATCTATGTGGCGAGCTGTTATTGCCGATCAAACTCGGCATCGTCGGTGGCTCTGTACGTGTCAATCCTGTGGCGAAGTTAAGTTTGCGACTCGCAGGCATCGAGCGTTCACGTGAGCTTGACGAGATCGCCTGTGTCGTTGGTCTTGCGCAGAACTTTTCTGCGCTCAAAGCACTGGCGACGGACGGCATCCAGCGCGGCCATATGGCATTGCACGCACGCAGCGTCGCGATTCAGGCGGGCGCTCAGGATTCTGAGGTCGAGCCGGTCGTCGCAGCGATGACCGCGGAGGGCGTCGTTAAGACCTGGCGTGCGCGAGAACTCATCGAAGAGCTGCGTCTTAAGTCACCCGCTTATCCGCCACGTGAACTGATCGGCGAAGTCAGCAGTGCGGCGAAACTAATTCTGGCCGGCGAGCATGCGGTGGTTTACGGTCGCCGCGCACTGGGTTTGCCGATTCCGCGTGCGTTACGCGCCGAGGTGTTCAGCAGCAAGACACCGTTGACTATCCGCGTCGACGACTGG
This sequence comes from Pseudomonadota bacterium, assembly GCA_038533315.1. Taxonomy (GTDB): domain Bacteria; phylum Pseudomonadota; class Gammaproteobacteria; order Steroidobacterales; family Woeseiaceae; genus CALBPI01. The sequence goes on from JBCAZB010000001.1 coordinate 11,938, forward strand.
CAACTGCAGTATGACGCCAGCGATGATGCCGATCATCGCAGCCCGCTCGGCATGCTGGTCGATACGATCCTGTCGCTTGCCGCGATCGAAATGCCGAACGGTCATATCGATGTGTCATGCCAGATCCCGTTTGCGGCGGGCCTCGGCGGCTCGGCGGCCCTCGCCGTGGTGCTAATTCGTGCGATGGCGAAACTCACCGGCCTCAAACTGTCACCCACCGAGATCAACGAGATGGCGTTCGCCTGCGAGAAGCTCGCGCACGGCACACCATCGGGTGTCGACAACACGCTGGCGACTTTCGCTGCACCATTGCTGTTCTCGCCGCGTGCGACGGCGAAGACTCAAGACATCGCGATCGCCGCGCCACTGCAGCTCGTCATCGCCTTCAGTGGCATCAAAGGTGTGACGTCAGATTTGGTGGCGCGTGTGGGTGAACGTCGGGAGCGACGACCCGCTGCATTCGATGCGATGTTTGACCAGATCGACGCCGAAGTGTCGGCGTGCCTCGCTGCGTTGCAGTCGGCGGATTGGCGATCACTTGGCGACAGCCTGAACCTGTGCCACGGTCTGTTGAATGCCATCGGCGTTAGTCATCCAGAACTCGAGAAGATGGTGCACATCGCGCGCGATGCGGGTGCACTCGGTGCCAAGCTGACCGGCGCTGGCGGCGGCGGCTCGGTGATTGCGCTGTGTGAGGGCAATGCGGAGCAAGTCGCGACGGCCCTGCGTCAAGCACGCTACGAAGCACGCGTTATTGATGTGGCCGCTGCTGAGCCAGCGGACCCGATCGTTTCATTCGATGCCGAGGAACTGGTGCTCGTCAACGAGCAGGATGAGATCACCGGTTATCTACCGAAGGCCGATTGCCATAACGGTGATGGTATTTTGCACCGCGCGTTTTCGTTGTTTGTGTTCAATGATGCCGGCGAGGTATTGTTGCAGCAACGCGCCGCGGACAAACGCTTGTGGGGCGGCTATTGGTCCAACAGCTGTTGCTCTCATCCGCGCCGCGGTGAGTCCATGGACGAGGCGACTCATCGACGCCTGCATCAGGAACTTGGTTGCCACGCCGAGCTCGAGTTTGTCTACAAGTTCAGCTACCAGGCGAGCTTTGGCAGTGCTGGCAGCGAACACGAGATGTGCTCGGTGTATGTAGGTCGTCTGAAAGACGAAGTGCGGCCTAATCGAACCGAGGTCGACGACTGGCAGTTTCTGGCGCCCGAGGCGGTCGACCGATGGCTCGCCGAAGACCCGGACACGCTAACGCCGTGGTTCAAGATGGAGTGGGCGAAGTTGCGCCACGAGTATGCCGACAGCATCGAATCGCTGACGGCGCCGGTCGAGTCACCCGAGTAGGTAGGCGCTAAGCATCCCACGGACGCTCAGCGATCCCTGTGTCTCGCTCAATGACGTTCGCTCAGGGAGCCGATCATTAATGGGGCGATCCAGCCCGAAAGTGGTTTGGGCCCGATTTGCCTCGGACTAAATTCAAGCGCGGTACTTGTAGTACTCGATGCCGATATCCTGGAATTTGTGATCGGTCTTGCGGCCCACGTCGGCGATAAAGAACTCGCCACCATTCGACGCCGGCAAACCCAGTGCACGTCGACCGTCGTGTAGTGCTTCGTACTGTTCGCGACTGATGTCGATGGGTTGCTCCAACGCTTGGGCGAACCGTATCTTGCGCGTGGCTTCACGCCAGCCTGGTGCGACGTACATCGGGATGACTTCCGCCGCATCGCCACTGCCGTACCCGAGGGTCAGGATTTCTTGTCCGGTCAGGTCGATATCGTCACGCAGCGCTTCTTCAAAGCCGGACGCCATCCACGCCGGCAGTGCCGCCGTGTAAAGGTTGCCGAGATCGCGCATGCCTTCGCTGCCGAGTGCCAGTTTGCTTTCAACGGTGTCTACGAAATCGGGCATGCGACGGAACAGGCGCACCAGCGCCATTGTTAGCGGCATTGCATCGTCGTTGAGATGTTCTGCGCTCGCGAGTGACGCGATCGTGTGGTCTGCGCGCAGTTCAGCGACTAACTCGTCGCCATCCATTTCAGCTAGTGCTGCGTATTCACGCAAGCGTGCTTCGCCGTCATCGCTGTTGGCGAGCGCCCAGAACCACGCAACCGAGAAACCGTTTTCCGGCATACGTCGGTAAGGACGGTGCATGAATAAGTGTTTGACGGATTCCAAGTGTGCCGCTGGGTCGATACCTCGGCGACGATACATATCGGCGAGTGCGTGCAGCGTCTCGTCGATATAGCAGGTGGTGGAATACTTGCCATTGAACACCGGGAAATCCTGCACTTGATGCGATTCACTGCGGTCCTGACCGCAGAAGCGCAGCATCGGCTTACGGAAATCCATGATGCGGTAGTCAGACGCGCTGCCACTGTTAATGAGATCGACCGTAGCGAGCTGCGGGTCTTCCTCAAGCAGCATGGCGATCGCGCCAGCGCCCTGCGTGGGTTCACCACTGCTGCCGCGTTGGTATTCTGCGATGTCAGCACAGACAACAATCGCCTTGCTGCCGCGGCCGTCAAAAGCGAGCGCGCGAATCGCGCTTTTCATCGCGTAGACGCCGCCGAGACACGCATGTTTGAACTCTGGGACTTCGCAAGCACGCGATAGTGCTGGCTTGCCGCGTTGCTCCAATGCGGCGTCGACCATGCCTTTGACGATCACCGCGCCCGCGGAATTGTCGAGGCTCGATTCGGTACCCAGACCCAGGAAGCGAACGCTATCGGGATCGATGTCGTATTGGTCGATGAGTCGCAGGACTGCGGTCGCAGCCATCGTGTAAACGCTGTGTTCGTGACCACGCATTCGGAAGCTGTGGCCGACGACGGCGCTGATTTTAGACCATTGCTGGTCTGTCCAATCGCACCATTCGTCGAGTTTTACACGATAAGGTGGCACATAGGCCGCGAGCCCACTGATTCCGATGTTTGTCATGGTCATTCTGCGCTGACTGGTAGTGGCGCTGCCCAACGCGGCTTTCGGGCAGGAGGCCGACACAAATTTTGTCCCCGACGGCATTGTAGGCCTGTGGCACGGTGCCTACAAGCCTCGTGGCATCAATAAGTGGCGAAGATGTACAACACCATTGTGACAATAATGATAACGACAGCGGTGAGATAGCCTGCAAATAGCAGAACGTACTTGAACAGCGTGATCACACGCCCCTGCTGGTAGACATTTCGCAACGCCTTGTACAAATAGATCGGAATATAAAGCCCAATCAATAAGTTAGGGATCAAATAGAGCCAGCTGGGCGCGGTCGTCAGTGACAGCAGGCTGTTGTAGCTGAACAGGATCGAGGCAGCGAAAAACAGGAAGCTGTGGTAGTGCACCAGCATCAGCAGATGCTCGACGTAGTAACGACGTGACAGTGGGTACAAAAATTTCAGCAGCATCGCGAGCAACGGCAACAATGCCAATGCGCCAACCGCGAGGTTCTGCGTAAAGCGCTCGGTGAAACGCTGCCCGTTATCGTCTTTGATGTGGTCACAAATGGCTTCCGCACGTCGCTCTGTGATGTAGCGGTTAAGCCACGGCATACCGATCTCGTCGAAATCGGCCTCACAAGGAATTTCTTCCTCGGCTTCGGCCAGCGCGTCCGCGTCTGTCGGCAGCTCGTTGTCATTGTCGAGTGTTGCGTCGTCTTCCGGCTCAGGGTCTCCGTCGCCGACGCGCAGATTGACACCATCGGCACCGATCGACAGCCCGGTGATACGTACCTCGTCATCGACCGACTCATCGATCGCGCTGCTCTCGGTGAAGGCGGTCGTTAGCAGGAAGAAGATGAAACTCATCACGAGATACATGCGGAACGGAGGCATGTAACGAGCGCGCCGCCCGCGCAGGTATTCGGCGGTCAGGTAGCCTGGGCGAATGGCGAGCGGGATCATCGTTCGCCACAGGCGCGAATCCAGCTCAAACATGTCCCCGAAGGCGTCCCTGATCAGTTCGAACAGGCTGATCAGGCGGGTGTTGCTGCGCTGACCACAATTCCAGCAATACTGACCGGAGATCTCAACGCCGCAATTCAGGCAACTCGTTGCCGATGTTTCGCTGCGGGTCTCCATCGCACGGACCTGGCGACTGCTGCGTAAGTCTTCGCCAAATAGGGCGACTCCCGGTGCGCGCATCCGCTCCGCATGCTCTTCAAGGTATCGATCCAGCGCCTGTTGATCGGATAAGACGTATTGCACCGTATGTACAACGCGATCGTCTTGTGTCGGAGAAGGATCAAACCGGTGCGCTTCGATGAAGCCCGGCAATGCCAGCATGTCATCGACATGCGCAGGCAACCAGTCCCCGAGCGCTGCGCTGTCGCGCTCGGGGATACTCAGTTTAACTTCATAAACAACGCGTCTACTCAGCTTGCGTCCTTCTCAGTGGCTTTGCTGGTTTTCTTTTTGGCCGTCTTTTTGCGAACGGTTTTCTTCTTGGTGGTCGTCTTCTTCTTCGCAGCCGCTTTCTTGCGTGTGGCTGGCTTGCGCGCCTGCTGACCGATTTCGCTGGTATCGAAATCATCGACCGCAATCAGTTCCGCTACAGCGGTATGGTATTCCGTCAGCAGTGCGGCTTCCTGTTTTTCGAGCAGACCGATATCGAGCGCTTCCTCAATCTGGTGTGGCAGATAGTCGGATTTGAGTGTGCCTTTCTTCTCGGCATCGCGCAGGCGACGCTGCAGTGGCTGCACCGTCACTGTTTGCTCAAGCGCTGCCTGCAGCATCCCAAGCGGGTTACCCGGCTGTTGTTCGCGGTAAACCTCGCCGCACAGGCGATCGCGAGCACCGGTTGGGTTGATCATCAGCTCAACGATATCCTGACCAATGCGGTCAGACGGCGCTGAATAGGTGCGCCCGCGCGGGAAAATCAGCGCGCGCAACAACCATGCCACAGGACGGTTCGGGAAATTCTGCAGGAAGCTGTGCAATTGCTCCTGCGCCTGATACATCAGCGTGCGCACCGACCACTCAACCAATGGCAAGTCCTGCGGTTGACGACCCTGGTTTTCGTAGTGCTTCAGGACAGTGCTGGCGAGGTACATGTAACTGAATACATCGCCGAGCCGTGCCGACAGGCGTTCTTTGATTTTCAGCTTGCCGCCGAGTGTCAACATCGCGAAGTCCGCTGTCAGTGCGAAAGCGGCGCTATAGCGGTTGATGTTCTGGAAGTAACGCGACGTCGATGACTGCACCGGCACGTCGCTGAACTTGGCATGCGTCAGCGCCAGTACGAACGCGCGTGCTGCGTTGCTGATCGCATAGCCGATGTGGCCGAACAGCGCTTTGTCGAATTCGATCAAGCCGCGATTTTCGTCCTCGTCCTGTGCCGCGTGCAGCTCACGCAGTACAAACGGGTGACACCGTATTGCGCCCTGCCCGAAGATAATCAATGATCGGGTCAGAATGTTGGCGCCTTCTACGGTGATCGCGATCGGCAATGCCATATAGCCTCTGCCGAGGTAGTTGCGCGGTCCCATCATCACGCCTTTGCCGCCTTGCACATCCATGGCGTCATTAGCGACCTTCCGTGCAAGTTCCGTGCAGTGATACTTCAATACCGCGGACGGTACGGCAGGCTTTTCGCCCTCCGTAATCGCCCCGGCGGTCACGTCGACGGCAGCATTCATGATGTAGGTGTTGCCGGCCATGCGTGCGATCGCCTCACCAACCCCTTCGAATTGACCAATCGGCAAATGGAACTGACGGCGGATGCGCGCATAAGCACCGGTCGCGAAGGTCGCAGCCTGGCCACCACCTGCACCACTGGATGGCAGCGTGATCGCACGGCCGACGGACAGCAGCTCGACCAGCATCTTCCAGCCTTTGCCGGCCATTTCTGGACCGCCAATGATGTAGTCGAGCGGCACGAATACGTCCTTGCCGCTGGTCGGGCCATTCTGGAACGGAACGTTCAGCGGCAGGTGACGACGGCCATGTACGACACCCGGTGTGTTAGTGGGTACCAGTGCTGCGGTAATGCCGTAATCGTCGACATCGCCGATCAGGTTGTCCGGATCGCGTAGCTTGAACGCCAAACCGAGGACCGTGGCGATGGGGGCCAGCGTGATGTAACGCTTATTCCAGTTTAGCTTGATGCCGATGATCTCTTCACCTTCCCAGGTGCCCTTGCAGACAACGCCCGAGTCGATCAAAGCAGCGGCGTCTGACCCGGCTTGCGGCGACGTCAGTGCAAAACACGGAATTTCGTCGCCGGATGCGAGGCCAGGTAGGTAACGCTGTTTCTGTTCATCGGTGCCGTAGTGCAACAGCAACTCAGCCGGGCCCAGCGAGTTCGGTACACCGATCGTTGATGCGGCAACGGTGCAACGCGTCGACAGTTTCTTCAGGATCAGCGCATTGGCGTACGGCGAGAATTCCAATCCGCCATACTCTTTCGGAATGATCATCGCGAAGAAGCGGTGCTCTTTGATGTAATCCCAGATTTCAGGCGGCATATCACCTAGCTCGTGGCTGATCTGCCAGTCGTCGAGCATGCGGCACAGCGTTTCGGTCGGCCCGTCGATGAAAGCCTGTTCCTCTTCCGTCAAACGCGGCGCCGGCATTTGCATCAGACGATTCCAGTTCGGTAGTCCGGTGAACAGCTCTCCGTCCCACCACACGCTGCCGGCTTCAAGGGCTTCTCGTTCGGTGTCCGACATCTGCGGCAGCATCGTCTTATAGACGTTCAGCATGCGGCGCGTGATCTGATCACGACGGAAGTCATCGAAGTTCAGGACGACCATCGTCAGTACGATCAGCCACAGCAACAGCATGACGAACCCATAGCCATCGCCAAACAGCTGGTAAGCCGCGACGGCCGCGACGGCGGCGATCGTCGCTGTTTTCAAGTCGACACGCTTGTAAGCCAGCATCAGCGCGCCGCCAAACAGCAGCACGAACCAAAACAGTCCAAAAATGAAATCCAGCACGGCAGTCTCCGTCTTAACCCAGCAGCGATTCGATGGCAGCGCGCTCTTCGCGTAGCTCCGCTTCGGTGGCGTCCATCAGTTTGCGGCTTGCTTCGGTCACTTCGAGTTCACGAATGATCTCGTATTCGCCATTGGCGCATTTGACCGGGAATGAATAAATGATGCCCGGCTCGATGCCGTAGCTGCCATCCGCCGGCACCGCCATGCTGATCCAGCTATCGCTGGCGCTACCGAGGGCCCAGTCATGCATGTGATCAATGGCCGCCGATGCAGCGGATGCGGCCGAAGAGGCACCGCGCGCCTTGATGATCGCGGCGCCGCGTTGTTGCACGGTTGGAATAAAGTCGTCGTTGACCCAGTCGGCATCGACGAGATCTGGCGCAGAACTCCCCGCGACAGTCGTATGTGTGATGTCGGGGTACTGAGTCGCGGAGTGGTTGCCCCAGATCGTCATATTGCGCACGTCGCTCACGTGTTTGCCGGTCTTTTCAGCAAGCTGTGCGATTGCGCGATTGTGATCCAGGCGTGTCATCGCTGTGAAATTAGCCGCATTAAGATCCGGCGCGTTCGACTGTGCGATCAGCGCGTTGGTATTTGCCGGGTTACCGACGACGAGTACTTTGATATTACGGTCGGCGACCTTATTCATCGCCTGGCCCTGCGCCGAGAAGATTTTTGCATTGGCCTCGAGCAAATCTTTGCGCTCCATGCCTGGCCCACGCGGGCGGGCGCCTACGAGCAATGCAAACTCGGCGTCCTTGAAGGCTACCTCAGCGTCGTCGGTGGCAACGACACCGGCCAGAGTACTGAACGCGCAGTCATCCAGTTCCATCACGACGCCTTTCAAGGCATCGAGGGCAGGTGTGATTTCCAGTAGTTGCAAAATAACAGGTTGGTCGGCGCCGAGCATTTGCCCGGATGCGATACGAAATGCGAGTTGATAGCCGATCTGGCCAGCTGCGCCGGTGATGGCGACGCGAACAGGTGCTTTCATTATGTGTCCCTTAATTTTTAAGACTGTCCCGATTGTCTTGGCAGTATCTCACAGGACCGCGGTTGTTGCATCGCAGCATTCCGTCGTCGCGATCGCGTCCAAGGCTGGGTTGCGTTTCTGAGTATTGGTGTTATAGTATGGTATAACACTAACGCAGAGGCAGGAGATCATGTACCTTAACGAATCGTCGGATCACAACATGGCGCGGGCTCGTGAGCATCGCGGCAACGCATGGAGCGGCGTTGTGGCACTGGCACTGCTTGCGATGTTTACTGTCGCGTTGATTGCCAGTGAATCGGCTACAGACGCGGAAGAATCGCACGATGCAGTAGCCATCGTGATTGCTGGTCAGTAATCGCGGTCCGATGAGTGCTGATAGTGAGACGACTGCGAGTGATTGGAGCCTGATGGACCCTAAATGGAACGATGATGTGCCGATTTATCGGCAGTTGCGCGACCGCGTTGTTGCGATGTTGCTGGAAGGTGTCCTTACCGACGGCGATCCGTTGCCGTCCGTGCGTAATGTCGCGGCCGAATACCGTCTCAATCCACTAACGGTCCTGAAGGGTTACCAGGAACTGGTCGACGAGGAACTGGTTGAGAAAAAACGTGGGCGCGGTATGTATGTGCTGCCTGGGGTCCGCGAAAAACTGCTGAATGACGAAAAAGAGCGGTTTCTGCGAGATCAGTGGCCGGATGTGCTTGCGACGATCCAGCGTCTGGAACTGGATCCTGCTGAGTTGCTCGCCAACGGCCACGACGAATAGCCGCTTCACGCGAGGGGATAACAACAGATGGCAGCTTTGATTGAGGCGCGCGGTGTTAGTAAGCATTTCGGAGACGTGCGAGCGGTCGACGACGTCAGCTTTAACATCGAACGCGGGCGTATCGTTGGTCTGATTGGTCCGAACGGTGCTGGCAAGACAACCTTGCTACAGGCGGTCCTGGGTCTGACGAGCTGTAACGGCACATTGCGTGTCTGCGGTCATGATCCGTTTCGCGAACGACAGGCCCTGATGAACTCGGTCAGCTACGTCGCGGATGTCGCGGTCCTACCCAAGTGGATCACTGTGTCGCGTTTGCTTGACTATGTTGCAACGGTGCATCCCAAATTCGTGTTGAGCGACGCAGAAGCTGCATTGCGACAAACGAAAATTAAACCCAACGCTAAGGTAAAAGCGCTGTCCAAGGGCATGGTCGCGCAACTGCATTTATCGATCATCATGGCGATTGACGCGGAGTTACTTATCCTCGATGAGCCGACGTTGGGGCTCGATATCTTGTTCCGCAAGTCATTCTACTCAGAGTTGTTGAGTGACTACTTCAATGAAGATCGCACCATCATTATCACGACGCATCAAGTCGAGGAGATCGAGAATATTCTGACCGACGTCATGTTCATTGATGACGGCAAGCTCGTGCTCGATGAGTCGCTGGAGTCGATCGGCGAGCAATACACCGAGCTGATGGCTTCATCCGAACATGCCGCGGCTGCGCGCGCCCTGACGCCGATTGCTGAGCGTAGTGTGTTTGGTCAGACCGTCTTTACGTTCGCGGGTACACCGAGAGAGCGTCTGAAGGAGCTCGGCGAGGTGCGCACCCCTGGCCTTGCCGATTTGTTTGTTGCAAGAATTTCTCGGGAGCGCGCCGCATGATCCAGCAAATGCCGATGTTACTGCGTCGCGAGTTGTGGGAGCACAAGGCGTTGTACGTCACGCCGTTTGTCGTCGCTGCACTTATTGTGTTCGGCTTTATCCTGTCGTTTTTCGTTATGGTGTTTACCGGATCGTCTTTTAATGCTGCAGTCGCCGCGTTGGAGTTGACCGGCGCCCCTGCGTCACTGGCGGGCGGCGCGGCGTTGGTTGGCGTGCCGTTCGGGATGCTCAATCTGGCTTTAATCGCCGTTATCTTTTTCTACAGCATTGATGCGCTCTATGCCGAGCGTCAGGACCGCAGTATTTTGTTCTGGCGTTCACTGCCGGTGACCGATACCGAGACCGTCATCTCGAAATTTCTGACTGCGATCATCGCGGCACCGATAGTCACGATGCTGGTGATGCTCGTAACGCAAGTCATCTTGCTCACACTGGCTTCCATCGCGATTCTGTTGGGCAGTGGTAATCCGGTCGAATTACTGCTCGGTCCTCTGCCGTTCGTACAGACTTGGGTCCTGTTTGGTTATTTCCTGCTGGCCGGGTCGCTCTGGTTTGCGCCGGTTATTGCCTGGTTCCTGTTTTGCTCTGCATTTGCGAAGCGCTCGGTATTGATCTGGGTGTTTGTGCCGTGGATCGTGCTGATCATGCTGGAAGGCATCGTGCTCCGGCAGGGCACGATCCTTAACATGATCGGCCATCGTTTCAGCGCTGGCGTGCCGGCTGCATTCACGGCGCCCAGTGGTTTCGATATCAATCGGATCGACGACAATGAACTGGTCGACTTGCTCACCCGCGGTGACGTTAATGTCTTAGAGCTGATAGCCCCCGTTCAGTTTCTGACAACACCGGCATTGTGGGGTGGTTTCGCGGTAGCTGCCGCGCTACTGGCGGGCGCGATTTACTTCCGTCGTTTCCGTACCTGAGTCTGACGCCGTCTTGCATCCCTTCGCGTTTCCGCGTCCGGCTTGGCACTGACATTCAGCTTTTTCATTCGTGATCGGAATTGGTGGTATGACAGCGCCAGCAACCCCGCTGCCGTTTTCTGATTGAAGTTGGCGCGTTCCAGCGCCTGTTCCACATAACGACGCTCGAAAGCGTCGCGTTCTCTTTTCAGGTTACAGGGCAACAACAACGGCTTGCCTGTTTGGACCGATAGGGTGCCGGGTGACGTCGCGGCAACCGGCTCGCTGACTAGCCGGAAAGGTGAGTCGAAGGCGTCGAAGATGATCTCGTCGACCAGCTCTTCGCTATCTTCCTGACGGTACACCGAACGCTCAACTGCGTTCTTTAGTTCGCGAACATTACCGGGCCAGGTGTGCTGCAGCAGTGTTGAGGCCGCTCTTGAGTGGAAACCCGGGAAGTGGTCGCGACGCAGTTCCGCACACATGTTGACAGCGAAGCTGTGTGCCAGTGGCAAAATGTCCTCGGCACGCTCACGCAGCGGCGGTACGGTGATGACGTCAAAGGCAAGTCTGTCGAGTAGGTCGGCTCGGAACGTGCCTCGGCTGACCCGAGCCGGAAGATCCTCATTGGTTGCCGCGACCAGCCGGACGTCGACATTGAGCGTTTCACTGCCGCCAACCCGTTCGAATTCACCATACTCGATAACGCGCAGGATCTTCTCCTGCACGCGCATCGATACCGTGCCGAGTTCATCCAGAATCAGCGTGCCTCCGTCGGCGCGCTCGAAATGCCCCAGGTGCTGGCGGTTCGCACCAGTAAATGCGCCGGCTTCGTGACCAAAAAGCTCAGACTCGAGGATGCTCTCAGTCAACGCAGCGCAATTCACCTTAATGAGTGGCTGCTCCCAGCGTTCCGACAGAAAGTGCAGGCGGCCAGCGATGAGTTCCTTACCGGTACCACGCTCGCCGATCACAAGAACGGGCCGCGCGACGGGGGCCGCACGGGACACGTGCTCCAGCATTGCCAGAAAAACGGGCGATTCACCAATGAGCTGAATATTCTGCATTAGTCAAAAATACTATAAAAATAATAAAAATCGTAAAAATTAGTATAAATACTAAATCTATTGAATCAGATGAATCCACCGGAAATTCAAAAATACATCTTAAAACAACAAGTTATAATAAATCTTCGAGTTGGCACGGTTCCTGCTCTTACCTGAATGAGACCGAAGTATTTTTGAGGCACTGACTATGGGTATCTTTTCTCGCTTTAGCGACATCGTGAATTCAAATATCAACGCCATTCTTGAGAAAGCGGAGGATCCGGAGAAGATCGTCCGGCTGATGATTCAGGAAATGGAAGACACATTGGTTGAAGTCCGTTCGGCCGCCGCGCGTTCTATCGCGGACAAGAAGCTGCTTAACCGCAAACTGGAAGCGCTGGAGCGTGATGTCGTCGAATGGGAGGCGAAAGCTGAGCTAGCGCTGACCAAAGGTCGAGAAGACCTCGCCAAAGCGGCGTTGATCGAAAAGAACAACGCTGACCAGGCCGCTCAATCGATCCGCGAAGAGTATCAAGCGGTAGAAGAGGGGCTAGGCAAGCTGAACGACGACATCGCCCGGCTGGAGGCTAAGCTGAAAGATGCCAAGCTACGTCAGCAATCGTTGTTGTCGCGCCATGAAACGGCCAGCAAGCGACTGAAGGCACGTAATCTGACGCACAGTTATAAGGTGGACGATGCGCTGACTCGGTTTGAGCAGTATCAACGCCGTATGGAAGACGTGGAGAGCCGCGTGGAGGCTTACGATCTCGGTACCCCGAAAGATCTGGATCACGAATTCGCGAGCCTGGAAGCGGAAGAGAACATTCGAGACGACTTTGAGCGTTTGAAAGCGCGTCTCGCTGAGCGGGAGGGTCAGCAGCACTGATGAGCGACTACGTATTTGTACTGTGCATTCTGTTTCTAACGATTGCGTTGCCACTGGCGATTATTTTGCACTTCGTAACCAAATGGAAAGCATCAAGAGAATTGACGCACTCGGATGAGTCGCTCATTGAAGAAGTATGGGACATTGCCCAGAAAATCGAGACTCGTGTGCAAGTGCTCGAAGAAATTCTGGACCTGGAATCACCGGATTGGAGGAACAAGACATGAGACGCGACTATCGTCGTTACCTGAGCGGGTTGTATCTTGATCGTGAAAACGGCTGGCTGTTTGGCGTAGCTGCAGGTCTCGCCGATCGATTTGCTATCGATGTCTCTGTCGTCCGGATCCTGATCGCGCTTGGCTTTATCTTCTTTACACTGTTAACGGCCGTGGGCTATGGGCTCGCCGCAGCATTGTTGAGCGATCGACCGTTGGCGCCGAGCGATCCGGAGCGTGAGCGAGACTTCTGGCGTAGTCCGAGGAGCTATTAATCTGATGAGCAATAACAACTACAGAAGATTCTACCGAGATCGCAGCAACCGCAAAATCGCGGGGGTCTGCGCAGGGTTGGCCGATTACTTTGGGTTCGACCTGACAGTCACCCGCATACTTGCTGTCATCGCCTTGCTGGTGGCCCCGCCGCCCGTCATCATCCTGTATCTCGGCATCGTGTTCCTCGTCCCGGCGCGCGACAATGCGCCAATCGTCGAAGAGCCCCGCCGTAAGTTCAGGACGCATTTGCGTTCATCGCCATCCGCTACAGTGACTGATGTGAAGCGCAGCCTGTTACGGTTGGATGCGCGCCTGGCGAAGATGGAGCGGGTTGTCACCTCACCCCGTTTCGATCTCGACCGAAAAATACGTAATCTATAAGCGCGTGCGCGCAGAACCGACTACGATTCCAAACACTAAAAGGGAGTGCGTTAATGTTTCCGAGTAACCCGTTCAGTATGGTCGTCGCCATTGTGTTCATTGGCTGTATCTACAGCATCGTGACGCACTACATCGATTCGCGCGCGAAAAGCCGCGAAGCTGGCGCCGATTCTGCGGGCAATGACGAAGTGATTAGAATCATTGAAAGCCTCGAGCACAGGATCGTCGTACTCGAGCGTATCGTCACGGACAGCGGTTATAGTCTTAAGCGCGAGATTGATAACCTGTAACGCGCCGATCGATTGTCTACTCGGAGCGCGCCTTGTATGCACGCACCTGGACGTTAAACTCCGCAGCCAGCGTTTCCATCTCGGTAACCGCCGCGTTGTAGCGTTTCGTCATTAGCGTGTTGCGCTGTTCCGTAATCTCGGGTGCTTCGTCTGCACTCGCAGCAGATTTGGCTTCTGCCTCGATACAATCCAGATACGTGTTCATTGAGTTCATGTAACTCTTGACCGCTTTCTGGCCCGCCACCATTTCTTCCTGCGATGCCTCGCTGCCATTCGGCACCGGTACCTTGGACGGATATTCGCAGGCAGCTTGCGCACCGGCAGACAGGAGCAGCAGGCCGGACAGTGTAAAAAGTGTATTCAACATTTTCATCGGTAATCTCCGTGCGCAAGAGACACGGACGCTAAACCGGCGCCTCGCTGTCCCCTGCGATTAATGTCGTCATGATATAAGCAATGGCGGCTGATTTCTAACCGCAGCAGCGAGCTTGAAACCGAGAATGGGGAGTAAAGCCCGTATAAGGCTTAACCAAACAGAGCGCGATGCTGATCGGTGCCATCTTGCTGCGCACTAAGCCGGACTGCAAAATCGTCTGCGTCCATCGGTTCCCCGAACAGCATGCCTTGTCCGAAATCGCACTTGAGCGAGCGGAGTAACTTCAACTGGGCCTCGTTTTCGACACCCTCCGCGACCACGTCAAGTCGCAGGTTGCGACTCATATCAACAATCGCAGAAACGATAGCTGCATCGTTGTCGTCGGTTGCCACGTTGGTGACAAACGAACGGTCGATTTTGAGTGTTTTGATCGGGAATTTCTGTAAGGCACTCAGCGACGAATAGCCGGTGCCGAAATCGTCGATCGCTAACTCGAGGCCATAAGCGCGCAGTTTGTCCAATACCGCCACAGTGCGTGGAATGTCCTCCATCAGCGTCGTTTCGGTGATCTCAAACTCGATATCCGACGGCTTGATGTCGTAACGCTGGAAGATCCGGTTGATACGATTGAAGAAGTTTCGCTGGCGGAGCTGCTTCAGCGACAAGTTGATCGCGATACGTCCGCAGTCGCCAACCCGATTGTGCCAGTCGGCTATGTCTTGGCAGACGCGTTCGATCACCCATTCCCCGATCTCGATGATCAGATTGGTTTGTTCTGCTAATGGAATGAAATCGTTCGGCTGAATCCGACCGTGATCGGGTAGGTCCCATCGCACAAGAGCTTCTGCGCCTGCGATTTGCCCGCTGCGTAGGTCGTATTTCGGTTGGTAATTCAGTAGCAATTCGTCGCGTTCAAAGCTACGCCGCAATCGGCTTTTCAGCATCAAGCGCTCGACCGCAGCGTCGTTCATGGCGCTGTCGTAGAACGACAGGCGATTACCGCCTGCCTGTTTGGCCGAGTACAAAGCGGCATCGGCGTTGCGTAACAGGTCGATGACGTTATCGGCATCGTCAGGGTACAGTGCGATACCCAGGCTCGCTGTCATATAGACCTCGTTAGTCTGCACCATGAACGGCTCTGCGATGTCAGCGAGCAGTGCGCGCCCGGTGCCGCGCAGACTCTCCTGCATATCATCGACCAACGGCAGATTGTCGACGAATGCCGCGAATTCATCGCCAGCGAGGCGGCCAATGGTCGCGCCTTCCGGGAGCCCTTCCTTCATGCAGCGCGCCATGGTTTCGAGCGTTGTATCGCCAGCCAAATGGCCAAAGGTATCGTTGATGTCCTTGAACTGGTCGATATCGAGATAGAACAACGCGAGTACTGTGCCGTTGCGTCGTGCCTTCGCAATCGCACGCTGCAGCAAATGTTGAAACTGCATCCGGTTTGGCACTTTGGTCAGTGGATCCATGCGGGCCAGATAACGTATGCGTTCTTCCGACCGCTTCCGCTCGCTGACATTCTGTGCCGAGTAGATACGACCGGCGAGCAACGGGTCGTCGGTTTTGATCATCGACATTGTCCAGGCCACCGGTACCGTCTCGCCGCTATAGGTCAGCATTTGTGCGTCGCGCGGCTGCATACCGGGTGTCATCTTGGCGAACTGGGCCTTGTCGCTATCGTCGATGAGTTCGTCGATCGTCATGCCAAGCAACGCGGTCTCTGTGAAGCCAGTCAGATTGATCGTGGCAGCATTGCAGTGGGTGATGAGCCCCTCGTTGCTGGTCACGATGATCGCGTCGTTCATGCTCGCTAGCACGTTATCGACATAGTCTCGCGATATCGTCGTCTGGCGTAGTTGGTCGCGCATCGCATTGAAGGAGTGCGCGAGTGTGCCCAGCTCGTCATCGCGGCCAACCTCCAGTGGCTCGCCATAGTCGCCGGCCTGCAATCGCTTGGCCTGACGGGTGATAGCACTGATCGGATCCACCAGACGACGTGCTGCGATCCAGCTCGCCGCGCCACAGATCAGCGCAGCCAGTAACGATACACCGATCGTCCACAACGTCGCCCGCTGGCGCCAGGCAAGCCGGGTCTGTTGTTGGCGTGCTGCAAAGTTCGCAACCTGCTGATTCAGGCCAGCTAGCGAAAAATCGAGCTGAAGTTCGCCGAGCTGGCGACTTCCCAGCAAAATCTCGCGTCGAACCGTTAGGCGGTTGTCCGTCCACGTTGCTGCAGCATCGCTAACCGGCGCCGCTGGACGATTGCTGGTGCTGGCAACGAGCTGGTTTTGCCGATCGAATACAAACGCTGCATCCAGTTGCGGTAAATCGCTGACAGATTCGTCGATAGAGCGTTGTACATCGTTGATGCGATCGTCACGCAGCAAACCGTCGATCTCACGCTCCAGTGACAGCATCGCTTGATTCGCGCGTACTTCAAATTGCTGAGTTAGCGTCTGACGGCGAGAATCGATGCTGTCGTTAAGAAACCGATCGATGATGCTATTGGTGTTGGCGTAAAGAATCAGAATCGCAGCACAAACCATGGCCAAAGTGACCATCAGCGCACCAAAAAACAGTCTTGGTGCGAGTGCCTGCGGGAGCAGGCGCATCAGCGGTGCCCGCCGATCGCGTATTGCGTAACGTCCATCACGCCCATCTTTGTCGCCTTGCCGGTTGTTATTGTTATTCCGTGGCTATTTTTGCCTTCATGGGCATATTGACGAATGTGGGTCGAAGCGTCTAGCGCTGTTTCTGCCAGTTTTTCAACATTACATAGACAACGCCCCCGACGCAAAGCGTGCGGAGGCGTGGTAGAGAAGAGCAAGCTTTTGTTTAACTTGCTTTTTTGTGTTCCTGGACCAGTTTGTCGTCGCTGCGTTTTTCGACGAAATGATTGGAAGCATCTTTACCGATTATTCGCATATCACCGTCAATCACCGCACCTTCCGCGACCGCGATCATATCGCCGGTGACAGTGCCTTTAATTCGCGCGGTCGACGTGATCTCGATCTTGCCGCTGGCGATCACATCGCCGTCGACTCGGCCGGAGACGATGACATTGGCGGCCTTCAGTGTGCCTGACCATTGTCCGCTGGGCGTGATCGTGACGACGCCGGACAAGTCGCTGTCGCCTATGACCGTGCCGCTCAATAAGAAGTCATTATCGCCCGACAGACTGCCGTTCAGGCAACAGCCCTCAGCGATGATTGTCGTCGGCCCTGTTGCAGTATCGCGCACCCGGCGCTTGCCAAACCCTGCCATGTCTTCGATCTCCCGTTGCAATGCCATTTAGCATAACGTCAGTTCGCAGGAAGAATTGTGACGTGGTTGGCACGTCCACTAATTCGATCCCTTCCGCAGATCACCATGAAGGACGCCCATATTCCCATGCAACGCGATTTCCTCGGGTATCCACGGCATCCTCATGACGAAGGCGCTCGCTGGTCGGCAGGTTCGTGTGGTCCGATTCGTGTGAACAGTGGCGACCCTTAGACAACGCGCCTACAATTGACGTTTGAGTGTAAAGGCCTGCAATGACTGCAGTGTTCGAAAAACGCCTGTCGGCTTTGTCTGCCTCCGATCGCAATGCTGCTGCCGGTGCCCTGACCGGCATCGAGAAAGAGTCCCTGCGTGTCGGTACGGATGGTTTTATCGCAAGCACCGGTCATCCGATCGCGCTCGGTTCTTCACTCACCAATCGGTTTATCACCACCGATTTCTCCGAAGCATTGCTCGAGTTCGTAACGCCGGCTTACGACGCGCCAGAACAGGCGCTGACGTGCCTGCACGATATTCATCAGTTTACGATGGCGCAGCTCAATGACGAGTTACTGTGGAACGCGAGCATGCCGTGCCTGATTGGCAACGATCAGTCGATCCCGCTCGCACGCTATGGCAACAGTAATGTCGCGACGATGAAGACCGTGTATCGACGTGGCCTGAGTTACCGCTACGGGCGTGCGATGCAAGCGATCGCCGGTATTCATTTTAACTTCTCGCTGGCAGAACAGTTCTGGCCAGTGTTTCAGCAATGCACCGAAGACGGCCAACCGTTAGAGGCGGCACGCGATACAGCCTATATGGCGCTGGCGCGTAACTTCCGACGCGTCGGCTGGATCGTCTTGTACCTGTTTGGCGCATCTCCGGTGATGTGCAAGAGTTTTCTCGGCGATCGCACCAGTGCTCTCGCAGAATTCGATAGTGATACGTTGTTTGAGCCGTACGCCACGTCACTGCGCATGAGTGATCTCGGTTACAACTCCAATGCGCAATCGAGTTTGCGAATATCGCTGAATAGCGTGCAGCAGTATGTCGAAGACCTGACCGCCGCGATCATGACATCGCATGCGGCTTACGAACGCATCGGCGTGCAGGTGGGGGGGCAGTGGCGACAGCTCAACACGAGCATCCTGCAAATCGAGAACGAGTACTACAACACGATCCGACCGAAGCAAGTTGCTCGCAGCGGCGAACGGCCAACGCTAGCGCTGCAGCGCGGCGGTGTTCAGTATGTCGAAATTCGTTCGCTCGACATCAATCCATTTTCGCCAGTTGGCCTTACCCTCGAGCAGATGCACTACATGCAAGCGTTGCTCGTGTATTGTCTGTTGCTCGATAGCCCACCGATCGACGAGGCGGAGCTCGCTGAACACGCGGCCAATCATGCACTGGTCGCGCACAGCGGGCGTGCGCCGGCACTCGAATTACGTCGGCGTGGTAGTAGTGTTTTGCTGCAGGATTGGGCACGCGAGATTCACGAAGGCGTCAGCGCCGTAGCGGCATGGCTCAGTCAGGAAGACTCCCGCTATCAGAGCGCAGTCGCTGCCATCACGCCGTTAATCGAAGACGCCGACGCCACACCGTCGGCACGTGTGCTGCGAGAAATGCGTGATAGTGGTTTGCCTTATCACGCGTATGCCATGCAGCAAGCTCGGGACCATGCAGCTTATTTTGCGGCTTTGCCACCAATGCCGGAGCAGCTTGCACGGGCCATGCATCGTGAAGCCAGCGAATCGCTGCAAAAACAACAGCGTGTCGAAGCAGAGGATACCGGTAGTTTCGAGGACTATTTGGCGGACTATTTCCGCCTCGACTAATGCGTTCTGTCACAATCCGGCAGCGCTTTTTGGTAACTGCGTCACAGATTTACCATAATCGAATACTGAGTCACAGCGCGAGCGCCTACACTGCGTAACAGGCAATTTGCAGGGTTTGAATGCTGTGCGACTGACGATACTCATTGGATTTCTGGGCGGGCTAATCGGCTCGCTGACACTGGCGTATATGGCGCCTTTTCTCGAGCAGTCACGCGTTCGTGGACTAACCGAGGTCGTCACCAATGGGGGGCGTCTGGAACGCTTCGAGATTCATCTCGACGACGATATTCTGATGCAGGCGCCCGGCACTCAATCGGAGGCGGTGACGATTCCGGCTTCCGCTGAGTGGTTTCCTGAGCTCGCACCCTTCGCCGGGCTGGCAGCTGTGTATCGATTGCGCAATGAGAACAGTG
>JBCAZB010000002.1:0-28091 GCA_038533315.1 Pseudomonadota bacterium
TGGCAGCGGGCCGCATCATTGAACAAGGTAGTCATGAACAATTGATGGCTGCAAACGGACGCTACGCGACATTGTTTCGTTTGCAAGCAAAAGGCTACGCGTAACTCGCACAACGGACGGGCGTCCCATAACGACGCCCGCGGAATTTTTGCGGCAGATCGTCGATGCTATGAGCGCTTTTCGACCTGTGAGAAAGCAAGCGTCGAGAGGGCATAACATCGTCAACAGAGTTTGCTACTCTAGGGGGCCGCATTCCTGATCATGGTGTCCGATGTCGAGCCTGTCCCTCCGATTGATTCCAGCCCTGGTGGTGCTTCTTGCCGCCGGCTGCCAGCCACAAACCAGCGACACAGAAACGACGTCGCTGAAAACCGGCCCTTGGCATGCCGACATCGAGTTGCCCGGCGGTAAGGCACAGTTCGGTCTGGAACTGAGCCGCGAAACCGAAGACTGGACCGCCACTATCATCAACGGCAGCGAGCGAATTCGTGTGCCCGAAGTCGTTTATGACGACGGCCGACTGAGCCTGCGCTTCCCTGCCTTTAATAATCGTATCGATGCGTTACTCGTCGATGGGAAATTAAAAGGCTCGCTAACTTTGGTCAAACGCTATGGCAAAACACAGGTAATCCCTTTTAGCGCAGCACCGGGCGCACGCCAAAGCTCTGCCCAATCGTCTGCGGCTGCCGATTTGTCCGGACGCTGGGCTGTCACGTTTACCGAAGACGACGGCACCGAATATCCAGCGATCGGCGAATTTCGTCAGCGCGGGAATCGCCTGTTGGGTACCTTCCTGACACAAACCGGCGACTACCGATACCTCGGGGGCAGCATGCATGGCGACACAATGCGGCTGTCGACATTCGATGGCGCGCATGCCTTCCTGTTCGAAGCAAAGCTCAGCGACGATGGTGAACTGACAGGTCAGTTCTGGTCGGGTAACCAGTCACTGGAAGCTTGGCGTGGGTCGCGTAATCCCGATGCACGTCTCGCAGATCCGAGCACGCTGACTTTCCTGAAGCCTGACTATGATCGTTTCGACTTTAGCTTTCCCGATTTGAACGGGGATCGTGTCAGTCTTGGTGATGCGCGCTTCGCCAATAAAGTCGTGCTGGTCACTCTGGCCGGCAGCTGGTGCCCGAATTGTCACGATGAAGCGGCGTTGATGAGCGAGCTCTACCCGCGCTATCGCGACCAGGGCGTTGAAATTATCGCGTTGATGTACGAGCACCTCGAAGATGAGGCGGCTGCGATCGCGCAGGTACAAGCCTTCAAAGACAAGTTCGATATCGAATACGTGACGCTGCTTGCCGGTATTTCCGACAAAACGAAAGCCGCCGAAACGCTGCCTGCACTCAGCCAGGTGTTGGCGTTTCCAACGACCATTTTTATCGATCGCTCCGGTAAGGTGCGAGAAATCCACACAGGCTTCTCTGGTCCGGGCACCGGAGAACATTATCAACGCCAGATCCGCAAGATTACCGACATGCTGGATCTGTTAGTCGCTGAGTCTTCGGCTGTCGAACAGCCCAGCGCAACGACCGGAGATTAGTGATATGCCATCGTTTGATGTTGTCTCGGAAGTTGATCTGCACGAAGTGCGTAACGCCTGCGATCAGGCGAATCGCGAAGTCACGACTCGCTTTGACTTCAAGGGCACCGGTGCCACCTATACGCTGACCGACAACGTGATCACGCTGCAGGCGCAAGTCGATTTTCAGCTACAACAAATGCGCGATATCTTGCATTTGAAGCTAGCCAAGCGAAAGGTAGATATCGGCTGTCTGGATGTCGCCAACGTGCAGCAGAGCGGCAGTGAAGCACGTCAGACCATTACGATCCGCCAAGGCATCGACGCCGATCTGGCGCGTAAGCTCGTCAAGTTAATCAAGCAGCAAAAGCTCAAGGTGCAGACGGCTATCCAAGGCGAACAGTTGCGCGTCACCGGCAAAAAACGCGACGACTTACAGGCCGTCATCGCAGTCTTGCGTGAGGCTGATGTCGACCTTCCCCTTCAATACAATAATTTCAGAGACTAGGGCTCAATCATGGCAAGACCAATCTTACGTCGTAAGGACATCGTTTTCGCCGACAAGGATAAAGCGCTGCGCAAAGACGTACGCACCTTGGGCGCGATGGTTGGTGATCTGTTGCGCGAACAGGGCGGTGAGCGCTTTTTCGAGCTCGTAGAAACCGCACGTCGGACGGCCATTGCACGTCGCGAAGGCGAGGTCTCTTCGGTAGAGCTGGCTGCCACGGTCGACAGTCTCGATGCGCCGGCAGCACAGAATTTCATTCGTGCGTTCTCGACTTACTTCCAACTCGTTAACACCGCTGAGAAAGTCCACCGCATTCGGCGACGCCGCGAGTACATGCGTGAGCATGGTACACATCAACCGAACGGTATTTATGACATGGTCGCCCAGTTCAAGGAGGCTGGCGTCTCGTTGTCTGAGGTCATCCATTCGTTGGACAACACATTGGTCGAGCCAGTTTTTACAGCGCATCCGACCGAGCCAACGCGACGCACCATCCTGCGCAAGGAGCAGAACATCGTGCGACGTCTGGTGGACCTCCTCGACCCGGGTATGCCACCGCAGGAAGTGAATGCCGCGTTGGCGGTTATCCGCGCGGAGGTCACTTCCGGCTGGCAGACGGTCGAGCATCCCAGCGAAAGCATGACAGTCGCCGACGAACTGGAGCACGTGCTGTTTTTCCTGACCGACGTGCTCTATCGCGTCATTCCGCCGTTCTACGAGAACATCACCGATGCTTTGCGTGAGGTGTATGGCGATGACGCATCGACTGCGGATTTGCCGACGCTAATTCGATTTGCATCATGGGTCGGCGGCGATATGGACGGCAATCCGAATGTCGGCGCGAAGACGATTCGCACAACACTAGCGCGTCAGCGCAGCCTGATTCTGGACTTGTATTACCGCGAATGTGCGACCGTCGCAGGCAAACTGAGTCAGTGTGTCGGACGCGTCAACTTCGAACCGGTGATCGATGAAACGATCCAGAGCTACCGCCAGCACTTTAGTAAAGCCTGGGGCGAAATCCCCAGTCGCCACCGAGACATGCCGTACCGCGTGTTGCTCAAGCTCATTCAGGCACGCTTACAGGCCACGTACGATGATGACGCGTTCCCCTACGAATCTGCTGACGAGTTCCGCGCCGACATCGAAGCCATCGCAGACAGTCTCAGGAAACACCACGGACAGCACGCGGGCTTGTTCGCGGTGGAGCGCCTGCTGCGTCGCATCGACTGCTTCGGCTTTCATATGGCGACCCTCGATATCCGACAGGACTCGCTAGTGCATCGTGAGGTCATCGGTAAATGCCTGAATGATCCGGATTGGATGCAACGCTCGGCCGAAGATCGTCTGCAGAGAATTTGCGAAGCCATCGAAACTCGGGAGCCGCCGGTCGATACTTCTGATACTCAGGTCCGCAAAACGCTGGCGGTGTTTCAAACCATCGCGTTCTGCCGACGCAAGTATGGCAGCCGCGCTATCGGGCCCTACATCATTAGCATGACGCAAGGGGCTGACGACGTCGTGTCGATCATCCTGCTGGCGCAATGGGCCGAGCTCGGCAATCGCAAAGGTGAAGTGCCGCTCGATATCGCGCCGCTGCTCGAGACGGTGACCGATCTACAGAATGGGCCTGCCATTATGAGCGCGCTGCTGGATAACGCGCTGTACCGCAAACATCTTGCACATCGCGACCAGCGGCAAACTGTCATGGTCGGCTACTCGGACAGTAACAAGGATGGTGGTCTTGCCTCGGCACGCTGGGCACTGCACCAGGCACAAGCCAAGCTGCGTGATACGCTCGCTGCGCACGAGATCGAGCTGATTCTGTTTCATGGCCGCGGCGGCACCGTCAGTCGAGGCGGCAGCAAAATGCATGATGCGGTACTCGGCGCACCCGCCGGCACCGTCAATGGCCGCATGCGGGTCACAGAGCAAGGCGAGATAATCAACGAGAAATACGGTCTGCGCGGCATCGCCCTGCGCACGCTGGAACAGGCTGCAGCGTCCGTTACAGCGGCTAATGTACTTAAGCCGCACAATGAAGCACTGACCGAAGAATGGGAAACCATGATGGGCGTGCTCGCCGATACGTCCCGCGAGACGTATCAGTCACTCACCCGTCACACCGATGGCTTCTTCCAGTATTTTCGCAATGCGACACCGATCGATGTCATCGAAAAGATGCGCATCGGATCGCGCCCGGCATCACGCCGCGATCAGAAAGGCATTGACGACCTACGCGCCATTCCCTGGGTATTTGCATGGACACAAAGCCGCTTCGTGCTGCCGGGTTGGTATGGCTTCGGTAGCGGTCTTGCTCGCGCCGTGGAGACTTTCGGCGAAGAAAAATTCGGCAACATGTTCAACAACTGGTATTTCGTTCGTGCATTGCTCCGCGATGCGGAGATGGTGCTGGCGAAATCCGATCTGGATATCGCGTCGCGCTACTCAGCACTGGCCGGTGAGCAACACGACATCTTCTTCCCGCGCATCAAGGCAGAATTCGATCTCGCGGTCGAGATGATTCTGAAGCTGTCCGGCAATCAACAGCTACTGGATGGCGACAAGACGCTGCAACGCACGATCATGTTGCGCAATCCGTACATCGATCCGATGAGCCTGTTACAGATTGATCTCCTCGCTGACTGGCGATCCGGCGGACGCCAGGATGGACCGCTGCTCGATGCGTTGCTGGCAAGTGTCAATGGTATTGCGCAGGGTCTGCAGAACACAGGCTAGTCGTCGGCCAGGCGACAATGCATTTGCTGCGGAGACCGCTTTGACAGCTTGCACTGCGGCGGAGCCGCGCGTCGTCGAGTCAGCGACGCTTTACGGCATCATCGCTGTGCCTTGGCCGCGTCGGCGACGCGGATTTGACCAATGAGCGACACACTGCAACCAGCATCATTGCTGCGCGAGCGCCGGCTTGCGTTCGGGCTATTACTCGCCAGTGTGATGGGGCTCGGCATGGGACAAACAGTGACCTTTGCGGTGCTGCCACCACTCGGTCGGCAGCTCGGTCTCAGCGAATTTCAGGTCGGCAGTGTGTTTTCGGTGTCGGCGCTGATGTGGGTACTGTTGAGTCCCGCCTGGGGTCGACTGAGTGACCGTTGGGGGCGCAAGCCCGTCATTTTGACAGGTATGAGCGGCTACATCGTATCGACGGCCGCTTTCACATCAGCCATCGCGTTTGGTTTGGCGGGCGGCGCCTCGCTGCTGCTGATTTACCTGCTACTGGTCACCACACGCAGCATCTACGGCGCGGTCGGCCCCGGTCTGCGCGTGGCCGCTCAGGCCTATATTGTCGACCGCACCAGCCGCAAAGATCGCACTGTCGCCATCGCCGGGCTATCGGCGGCGTTCGGACTCGGCAACGTGATCGGACCAGGTCTCGCCGCGTTTAGTGGACTAGGACTACTGACACCATTGTGGTTCATCGTCGGCTTCATGTTGTGTCTTGCCGTCGCTGTCATGATTTGGTTACCGGAAAAATCTGCGCCCGGTCAACAACGCGACCAAAGTCGACTGCCAGTCACGGACCCTCGGCTGAGGCCGTTTCTAATCTACGGCCTTGTCGCCGGCCTTGCGATCGCCACACCAATGCAAGTGAGTGCATTCTATTTTATCGACGTGCTCGGTTTTGACATCAACGAGTCGGCCCAGTTTGTAGGAGTGGGCCTGACGGCCAGCGCATTGGCTGCGCTGTTTTCTCAGTTGGTACTGGTACAGCGTTTCCGGCTGTCCGCGCGAACCATGATGCTTGGGGGCGGGGTCATACTGGCAATAGCCCAGGCCGCCCTTGCGTTCAGCAATTCGTTTGCACCATATGTTTTTGCATTGATGCTCAATGGGCTCGGCGCAGGAATGGCGATACCCGGCTACAATGCCGGCGCGTCACTGTCCGTAGGCAGTCATGAGCAAGGCGCGGTAGCTGGTATTGCCGGCGCAATGGCTGCCGCTGGGTTCATGCTGGTGCCGTTTATCAATCTGAACCTATATCAGATCAATCCACACTACCCGTTCCTGCTGGATGTCGCCCTGATGGTTCTACTACTGGGCTTCTGCTTGAACAACACGCGTATTCGGCAGTCGGGACAGCAAAACGAAGCGCTGGATGAGTCGTTCGAGGAGCACTTTAGTGACTAGCCGCGTTGTTATTCTATTGAGCTTGGTGCTGTGCTGCCTGCAGGTGGGTTGTGCACATCAGGAACGCTTCGCGCCAGAGCGTTGGCCCGCCGATCCGACGAGTGATGTCCGCATTGATCACTCCGAGTGGCAACGTTTTCTTAATCGCTACCTGGTGCCTGCCTATGCGGATCTCAACCGTGTTGATTACGCGTCGGTCAAGGCCGGCGGGCAAGTCGAACTGGGAAGCTACCTTGATTCGATGACCGCCGTCGACATCGGACGGTATAACCGAGGCGAGCAGATGGCGTACTGGATCAATGTCTACAACGCGTTGACCATCGATGTCATCGCAGACGCCTACCCACTCGACAGCATTCTCGATCTCAACGGCGGTCGTGGCCCGTGGGACACCCCGCTGTTTCAAAGCGGTTCGCTACGGCTGTCGTTGAATGATATCGAGCACCGGATTCTGCGAGGCCACTGGAACGAGCCACGTATCCACTTTGCGGTTAACTGCGCCAGTGTCGGTTGCCCCGATGTGCAGCCGATCGCGTTCACCGGCGACAATCTCGACGCACAATTAACGCTGGCCGCGCAGTCGTTTGCTGCCACACCGCGTGCGGTTGCATTCCAGGATGATGCATTGCAGTTGTCCAGTCTGTTCGACTGGTATCAGAACGATTTTGCATCGTCCGAACGCGAACTGCTCGCTTATCTAGCGCGCTTTGCCGGTCCGCAGACCGCGGTCCGCCTGCGATCCTGGTCCGACAAGGTTCGTTACGACTACGACTGGCGCTTAAACGATATCAGCGCACTACAGTAGCGCGGGTGCGGCATACAGACCGATCACCCAGATCAACACCACTGCGATCAGATTCAGCCAGACACCGGCGCGCACCATATCACCGATACTAATTGCGCCCGTCGAAAACACGATCGCGTTTGGTGCGGTCGCCACTGGCAACATGAAAGCGCAACTCGCGGCGATGGTAACCGGTACCGTTAACAACAAAGGCGCCAAGTCCGCTTGCAGCGCAATGGCACCCATCACCGGCAACAGTGTGGCGGTGGTGGCCAGATTACTCGTAAATTCCGTCAGGAAGATGGTCATCGCGACCGCCGCCAGAATCAGCACACCAATACCTAACGCATTGAGGGGCACCAAAGACTCACCGAGCCACTGTGCCAGGCCCGATCGGTCGACAACCGCGGCGAGCGACAAACCGCCACCGAACAACACCAGCACACCCCAGGGTAGGCGCTCGGTGAGTTGCCAGGTCATCAATCTCGGCTGACTATCATCGCCACTAGGGACAATGAACAGCGCAATGGCCGCCGCGACCGCAATCATCGTGTCATTCAAGCCCGGCAGCCCCAGCCATGCCTGCAACGGTCTGCGCAACAACCAACTCGCAACCATCAGACCAAACAGTAAGGCGATACGACGCTCGGCAGTGCTCATACGGCCCTGGGCTGCTCTAAGCTCATCGAGGTGCGCAGCAACTGCCGGGGTCGCTGTAAACGTCACCGGGAAAAGACGCCGCGTCAGCAACCACCACGCCAATGGTAGTAATAGTGCGGTGACGGGGATACCGATCAACATCCAGCGCGCAAAGCTGATGTCGAGATCATGCTGCTCCGCCAGATAGGCGACCAGCAAGGCATTCGGCGGTGTACCGATCAGCGTGGACAAACCTCCGATGGAGGCTGCAAAGGCGACGCCAAGCAGCAGTCCAATCGCGAAGCGCTGCTGCTCGGACTCACTCGAATCAGGCAGGTTTTCGCGCATCACCGTCGCTACAGACAACGCAATCGGTAACAACATCATCGTCGTGGAAGTATTCGTCATCCACATACTGAGTAACGCCGATACCAGCATGAAACCACCGACCAAACGGTCGGGGTCCGTGCCCGTGCGGCTCAGCACAGCCAATGCGATCCGACGATGCAAAGACCAGCGCTCAATCGCCAGTGCCATCATGAAACCACCGAGAAATAGAAAGATGGTCGGATGCGCATACGCGGCCGCAGCTTGTCGACTTGTTGCTAAATCCAGCGGTGAAAACAACACCAACGGTAACAGCGCGGTAACCGGCAGTGGTACGGCTTCCGTCGCCCACCAAACAGCCATCCACAGAGCGACCGCCGCGGCGCGCCAGGCGTCGAGCGACATGACCGTCTGTGAGTCGCCAAGCGCGAGCATCGCGACGAACAGTCCAGGGCCTAAGACTAGGCCGATACGGCGCGGGCTGTTCGTCGTATTACTCATTGGCGGTTGGCAGACCTCATTTCATTTCCCAAGGATCGACAGCGACGACGTCAAGCGTCTCGGCCGTCTCAGCGTCAATAATCAGACTAAACCCTTGTAGATTCTTGTTAATCACAGGGACAAACACCATAGCAGACAACGCCCGACCATGGCGGCGCTCGAAGGCCTCGACTTGCGCTTGCAGATCCGGGTCATAGTCGATCAGGTCCTGTAGCGGACGCGCGTCCTCCAGCACACGATTGGTGTGCTTTCTCAAGGGCTGCCAATACTGCGGCAGCTGCTCCAACTCCACGCCCATCTCAAGCGTCTGCTCCAGCAACTTCGCACGCGCCTCGGGCGCCTCATCAACGACGGCAACCGCTACGCAAGGCAGCACGTCAACTTGTTGACAAGCGTCGCGCGGCTCATCGCGGTCGAGCACGTCCTTACCCGCCAGAATGACGAACCGATCCTGCGAAAAAATCATGAACTGGGGACGTTCCTGGTAGATGACACTGACGCCGTAGATGAGTGCGCTTAACTGCACTATGGCGATGAACCACATGTCGATCCAGAGTCCCTTTTTGCCGGGACGATACAGATAAGCAGTCAAAGCAGGCCCAAGCACGAGATCAACGCCGATCAACGTCCTTAGTACCGACTCGGCGCCATTGATGCGAAACATGGGTGGCGGATACCAAACCAGGAAAATCACCGCGAGCACGCAGGAGACAATGGTCAGACTAAACAGAAAATGCAAAATAACAGCTTTGGTTTTTGGCATTGTCGGTCTCTCTCAGCAGTCAATAACTTAACGCCCGGTGCCAGCAAGCGCAGGCAAACTGAACGCCAGACAGTATTCGGTGGTCTTCGGTGTAGTAAGATAGGGTGTCTGATAACACGTTCAAGCCGCGATTGCCGAGGAAAATGTGATCGACGTCATAATTATCGGAGGTGGAGCCGCAGGATTGATGTGCGCCCACGTTACCGCCGCCGCAGGGAAATCGGTACTGGTCCTCGAAGGATCAAACAAGATCGGCAAAAAAATCCTGATGTCGGGTGGCGGCCGATGCAATTTTACCAACCTGTATTGCGACCCGGATTCTTTTCTGTCGGCGAATCCCCATTTCTGTAAATCCGCGCTAAGTCGCTACACACAATGGGACTTCATCGCGCTGGTCGAAAAACACCGGATCGACTACCACGAGAAAACGCTGGGGCAGCTGTTCTGTGACCATAGCTCGAAAGATATCGTGGCGATGCTGCGCTACGAATGTGAACAGCACAACGTGCGTATCCTGACCCACTGCGACGTCAGCACGGTCACGTCTGACGACGGCTTCGTCGTGGAATCCAACCTCGGGCAGTTTGCAGCATCGAACCTCGTGATCGCGACAGGAGGGCTGTCGATCCCCAAAATGGGTGCCACGGACTTTGGTTATCGCATTGCGCGGCAATTTGGTCACCAGGTGCTACCGACACGGGCGGGGCTCGTTCCGCTAACGTTCACTGGCGTCCTGCATGAGCTAATGCAATCGCTGTCCGGAGTGAGCTTACAGGCGGCGGTCACGGCGGGGGCGGAGCGCTTCGTCGAAGGGCTGTTGTTTACCCATCGTGGCCTTAGTGGACCGGCTGCTCTGCAAGCCTCCAGCTACTGGACGCCGGGTGCATCGGTCTCTATCGACACGTTACCCGAGAAAGACGCCAGCGACTGGCTGCTCAGCGCCAAGCGCACGCGACCACGACAACAGCTCGCAACGGTGCTGGCGGACGCCCTGCCCCGTGCGGCAGTATCCGCCTTGCTCACACACTGGCAGACAGACGAAACATCACGACTGGCCGATTTGGCAGATCGTGTACTCACGGAACTCGGCGAGACGCTAAACGCCTGGTCGATCAAGCCCGCTGCAACCGAGGGTTATCGCACGGCGGAGGTCACACTCGGCGGTATCGATACGAACGAGCTCTCCTCGCAAACGATGGAAAGCCAGCGCCAGCGAGGTTTGTATTTCATCGGCGAGGTTGTCGATGTCACCGGACATCTCGGCGGCTTTAATTTCCAATGGGCATGGTCTTCCGCCGTCGCTGCTGCGACAGCGCTCAGCGTGTCGTAACGCGACTGGACAGATGCCTGCGGAACTCTTAGCCTGACGCTCGGCAAGCCATCGGACCACACTATGCGCCGCAGCAAGACGACATACAGCTTATCGGCCGATCAGGTACGCGAGTACGTGCGCGAACCGCAGCCGGGTATGTTGTTGCCACACTTTGAGTTGAAAGACGAGCAGGGTCGTTGGCTACGTTACTCCGACGACCACTTATCGGGGCGCCCGTTGCTCTTGCTACTCCTGAACGATCCAAACGGTGTGCGCGACCAGGCGTGGCTGACAGCACTGGCGCAGAAGCATGGCGAGCTCGCACAGCGGGATTCCTATGTCGTGATCGTTAATGCGAACAGCGATGCCCAGCACAACGCTGAGCAATTAAGACAGCACGGATTGCACTGGCCAATGCCCTCTGATTCGTCCGGGCGCATTATGGCCGGGCTGGGTTTGCATAAGGACCACGGCCCGAGCGACCGTTTGCTGCTCGTATCACCGTTTCGACAAATTATTAGTTGGTGGGATGAATCGGCAGCTCCCGCCGATACGCTAGTGGAGGCGCTAAGCACAATGAGTAATCCGAACATTGAGAATCCGGATCGGCTGATGCCACCGCATGCACCGGTGTTAGCCGTCCCGAACGTATTGACGCCCAAGGAATGCGCCGAGCTGATCGAAGCCTTTGAGTCGGATACGCCATTCACTGCGCGGCCACCGAAACCCGGGGAGTTGCAAGGCGACTTTCAAATCCCGGTGTACGAGCATAATCGCCAGGATCGCGTCGACCACATCATTCGGGATCAACGCATGATCCAGTTTTTGGATGAGCGTATTTTTGGAAGAATTGTGCCGATGGTCAAACGCGCTTTCGCGTTCGATGTTACGCGACGGGAAGACCTGCATATCGCTCGCTACGTAGGAGAACGCAGCGGGAATCAGATGGGTCACCGTGACAACATAAGCGCGCAGACGGCGCACCGTCGCTTCGCACTATCGCTGAACTTAAACGACGACTACGAAGGCGGCGATGTGGTGTTTCGTGAGTACGACGAACGCGGCTACAAGTCTCCCGCCGGCACCGCGATGATTTTTTCATCGGCTTTATTGCATGAAGTGCGGGAAACCACGCAGGGCACGCGCTACACCCTGATCTCACACTTTTTCAATGAACAATCGATGCAGCGACCGCCCGGCTAACGCTCCGGACAAGCGGCTGCGCCGGAAAAAAGTGACCCTGTCGACAATCTCATGGTCGACAAGTTGGTATATTCCACGTCTACCACCCATTCTCTTGATGGAGCCGTCATGACACCAGACCTGTCCCTCAGTTCAAGCATCATTCTTTCGAACACGGAGACCATTCCCGGCAAGCAGATCGTCGAGTTCTACGGAGTGGTTACCGGCAACACGGTCAGGGCCAAACATCTGGGTCGCGATATCATGGCGGGACTCAAGAACATCGTTGGCGGTGAATTGGCGGGCTACACCGAGTTGCTGCAGGACTCACGGCAGGAAGCCACGGACCGAATGATCCGCCAGGCCCAGTCCATGGGCGCTAATGCCATTATCAATGTTCGCTTCGCGACCAGCTCGATCGCGCAAGGCGCCTCGGAGCTGTTCGCCTACGGTACAGCCGTCAAGGTTCGGTAGCGTTAACGATGGGTGAGACGATCAGTCTGGTCATTAACATCGGCTTGCCGCTGACGCTGCTGGTGGTCGCCTATATTGTCGGTACGATTATTGAGCGCCGACATTTCAAGAGCATTGAACGCCGCGAAGCTTCGCTGCGTGAATTTCCCGCGATGACATCCGAGCAAATACCAGCCGGCTGGACGGCAACCGAGAGCCAGCTCATGGTCGGCAGCATCGTTGTGTCGCTGGACTATTTCAAACGCATCATCGCCGGACTCAGAGGCCTGATAGGTGGTCGTGTCAAAACGTATGAACCGCTACTCGATCGCGCTCGGCGGGAGGCGATGTTACGACTGCTGGAGCAGGCACGCACGCACAACTTCGATGCGGTCATCAATGTGCGCCTGGAAACATCGCGCATGGCAAACTCTCAGGGCGATCGCGGTACCGCCGGAGTAGAGATGCTGGCGATCGGCACAGCGATTCGGCTGGCCGGCCAGTGAGCGAGTCTCGCGGGCGTTTTGTCGCGCGCCAGGCGGACCCCTCGATCAATGTCAGCGATACGCACCCGCTCGCCGAAGCCGGGGTCTTGTTCGCAGGGCTGGGCGCTGTTTTTATTGCGGTCGTCATTATCAGCGTCTTTCTGGTCGACATCCTGGTGGGTCTGGTCAGTATCGAACGCGAAGCGAAGTGGTTTGGCAGTCTCCGCTATGACGAGATTGGCGAACTGATGGACGGCGCGCGTATCACGACGGATCATGCGGAACACCAGAAAACCGCGGCGCTACTGGAAACGCTGAGTGAATACTGGCCGGAGCGCGCCTATCAGTTCCGCTTACTGATCGCCGAGTCGAGCGTGCCCAATGCCGTTGCATTGCCAGGCGGCACAATTGTTGTTACCAGCAGACTACTCGACGACGTCGAGTCGGAAAATGAACTGGCATTCGTGCTGGCGCATGAGTTAGGCCATTTCCACGGTCGAGACCATCTGAGACGTCTTGGCAGAATCACGCTGATCAGCCTGATCTATAATGCGACGATTGGCTCCGGTGGTTTCGCTTCAAATTTGTCGGACTTGTCGTTACGTGGCTTCGACCGTCAGCAGGAGCGCGACGCGGATCGATTTGGCCTAGAACTGTGTGCCGCACACTACGGCCATATTGCGGGCACCGGTGATTTTTTTCGACGCCTGGACCAGGGACCCAGGAGTTTACTGAACCGCTATGTTGACACCCATCCGGGCACGACAGAGCGGCTCGACGACATGACGGCTTTCGCGCGCGAGCAAGGCTGGCCTGAGAATGGAACGCTGACGCCCTGGAGCGAGCCAAGTACGGTGGATGAACAACCATGAAAAACCCAATCGACATCGCAAGCTCACTCGCCGCGAGTCTAGTCACCACGCCACGCGGACTGATGTCCGACCCGGCGGAGCGTCAGCCGGAATTCATGCTGCGTTTGTACGAGATGGAGAACTGCCCACATTGCCGCGTTGTGCGCGAGGCGCTGACCAGGCTCGATCTCGATGCGCTGATTCTGCCGTGTCCAAAAGGCGGGGAACGCTTTCGGCCGGAAGCCGAACACATCGGCGGTAAACAACAGTTCCCGTTGTTAGTCGATCAGAACACCGGGCGCATTCTCTACGAGTCGGTCGATATTGTTCACTACCTGTACGAGACTTACGGCAAACGCAGCACACTGCCAAAGGCCATCATCAAGGCATTGAATAGCACGGCTGCTGGCGTTGCGTCGGCGTTACGCATGGGTCGTGGCATGCGTGCTCGGCCATCGACAGCGCCAACAGAGCCGCTGGAACTGTACAGCTTTGAGAGCAGCCCATTCGCGCGCCTCGTGCGTGAGCGATTGTGCGAACTTGAGATCCCCTATCAACTGCGCAACATGGGCAAGGCCAAATTGAGCGACCTGGTGCCACCGGCTGTGCGGCGGACCGCGATGCCGGGCTATGCTGCGGTAGGCCGTAACCGGCAGCGCTTGTTTGAGCGCATGGGCCACGTGCAGGTACCGTTTCTGGCCGATCCCAACACGGATACGGAAATGTTCGAGTCGAGCGACATCATGGACTATCTTGAAAACACCTATGCGCTCTCCGAAGTCGACTGAACCGATCGGCCGGGCCAGACTCTAAGACCTAAGACTCACAGTTTCACCACGGGACAAGTTTTCATGGCAGCACGCATACGCATCCTCGCGCTACTCGCACTCCTGATGGCTGGCGCCAGCCATGCCGGAGAAGTCGTCCTCGACGTGGAAGGGAGTCGCAGCACCACCACGCGTTCGTTTGAGGTCGAGGGGCCATGGTTGCTGGAATGGCGTGTAAACAGCGATTTTCGGGATCAGACCGGGTTCGAATTGAATCTGATGAATGCGAATACCGGGTTCTTTGAGAGCCGTATTCTGCTCACGCGGCGTACCGGTAACGGGCTGAAGTTATTCAGTGAAACCGGGCGCTTTCAATTCGAGGTCATTTCGAACTTCGCGGATTGGTATCTGACGGTCGAAGCGCTGAGCGAAGAGGAAGCGGCAGCCTACCGCGAAGCCAGCAACTAGCCAAAACCGCACTGCCGCGTCACGCGTTAACCCGTTGGCCGATGGTCGCCTGCAGGCGACGGGCAAAGGGCAACTTGACACGTCGCGGCAAACGGTAGTGCACCTTGCGCAGCGACAGGAATATCCAGCGGTGCTCGAGCACATTCAGTGCAGCGGCGAGGTCCCAAACAGGTGGTAGAACATACACCACCGTCTTGCCGACACGCCGTAATTCACGATCGAAACGGTCCGGATCATCGACATGCTCGGCGGTGTGTGAACACAACACCGTATCAAACTGCTGGTCATCAAAGGGCAGCTGATACACATTATCGACCCTCACAAAGTTGGGTAGATCGGCATGGCGCACGATGTCGACATTGACGCCACCACCATCGAACTTCCCGCAACAAATGTTCAAATCCCAATCGCGCGCCTCGACAATACGCGTTTTGAGATGGCGGTAACTGTACCAATGCAAGAAAACGATGATCGCGGTTATGGTCGCGACCAACACCAGTAGCTTGATCAACATAGACAACACACTGTGACTGACGACACGAAACGGTAACAGAGGATAGATGACAGTGACGTGACAGTCTGCGAGCGATTATTCGTCTTGGAGGTGACCCGAAGCGGCCAACAGCGCCGCCGCGCCGGGCTTGTGGCGCCGGATTTCCTCAGCAGACAAACCTGCCAATTCGTACGGCAGCACCAGCCATTCGTCAGTGCGATGCAAAAAATAATCTGGTATCCGACCCGTTTTGTTCTGTGTCGGTTTATGCCAGATCACAGCACTACGTGTATCGGTAGCCATATTGCGCTTCAGCTTGTGACGCAGGCGCTCATGCACGACCTGCAGCGTCCAGCCAGAACCGCACACATCATCGACAATCAGCAGCCGATCATCAGCGTTCAGCGCCTCCAGAAGATATTGTGTGCCGTGGACACGAATATTGTCGGCGGGGTTCTCAACCATCGAGGGGTAGGCGTCGATACCGCGGTACGATGTGCGCAGCGCGATATGATTGGTCTCGACGCCGAGGTGCTGCAGGCACTCCTGGACATAGATCCCAACGGAGCTGCCGCCGCGCCACAAACCCACCACGAAAGTCGGTCGAAACCCGCTGTTGAACACCTGTACGCCCAATTTGAATGCGTCCTCAATGAGTGCGCTTTCGGTTACAAATGTCTTCTCTTGCATGTGGCTCAGTGTAGCACCTGGGCCGAGTCTCGTATCCGCTTGCATGCAACCGGCGTGCGGTGCACATTAGCGTAATGAGCGATAAGTTCTACATCTCTCCGCAGTCTCTCTTGGACGATGCATTTCGACTGGGCGCGGCGATCGTCGAGAGCGGTTTTGTGCCGACGTTCATTCTCGCATTGTGGCGTGGCGCAGCACCGATCGGTATCGCGGTACAAGAGTACCTGGCGTTTTGCGGTTTCAAAACCGATCACATTGCGGTGCGTACGTCGTCTTATACCGGCATCGACAACCAGTCTCGTGAGATTGCGATTTATGGCATTAACTACCTGCTAAAGAACGTTACCCATGAAGATCGACTGCTGATCGTCGACGATGTCTTTGATACCGGGCACACGATCGATGCAATGATCCAGCAAATCAATGCGAAAGCGCGTCGTAATGCGCCCGCCGACATTCGTATTGCCGTGCCGTATTACAAACCGGCGCGCAACCAGACCTCACGCATACCGGATTACTATTTGCATGAAACGACGCAATGGTTGAAGTACCCGCACTCACTTGAGGGCCTGACCGACGCCGAGATCAGCGAGCATCGACCGACACTAGCCCGTATTCTCAAGGAGGCAACCGGTCATGCTTAAGCTTAAGCCCAATTGCGAGTTTTGCGACAAGGACCTGCCGCCGACCGCGACAGACGCGATGATCTGCACTTACGAATGCACGTTTTGTCGCGATTGTGTGGAGCGACATCTGCACAATGTTTGCCCCAATTGCGGTGGTGGCTTCGTGCCTAGACCAATCCGACCAGCGACGGCACATAGAGACGGCGTGAGCCTCGCCCATCACCCAGCATCGACTGAGCGGGTGCATCTGAGCTACTCCAAAGCATCTATCGCAGCGCTTGCGACTGCGCTGAAAGATGTGCCGCCCGAAGATCGTTAAACAGGAATCCCTATGCGCGTCGAATTAAACGAAACCGAAGTGCGAATCATTGGTTGCCTGATCGAGAAATCGGTGGTCACGCCCGATCAGTATCCGCTGACATTGAATGCACTGACGAATGCCTGTAATCAGAAATCCAGTCGTGAGCCGGTCATGAATCTGTCGCCTGGCGAAGTGCAACACGCGGTGCGAAGCCTGCAGAACAAACACTTCGTCGTTGTCGATGAAAACTTCAAGAGCAGGACCGAGCGCTATTCGCAGCGGCTCTGCAATACGCGCTACAGCGATTACAAATTCGACGCAGGCGAACTCGCTGTCGTCTGCTTGCTGCTGTTGCGTGGACCGCAAACCCCCGGGGAGCTGCGTAGTCGCGCGGGTCGCCTGCATCAGTTCGCTGACAATCAGGAGGTGGTAGACACGCTCAACGCCTTGATCGATCAGCCACTCGGTCCGGTTGTCATGCAGCTACCCAAGATTGCGGGCCGTAAAGACTACGAATATCGTCACCTGTTTGGCGGCGAAGTCGATGTGGACCAGTATCTGGCCGAACGCGATGCGGCGAGTGAACGTGCGCCTAGCACCGCACGAGCCAAACCAGGCTATGTGCAGGCTCTGGAAGATCGCGTGGATGCACTCGAAACCGAGGTGGCCGCGCTCAAGGCGCTATTGAGCAATCGCTGACCGGACGCGAGGCTGATTGCGCCGCCTAGAGTTCAAACGGCGGCAGGTTTGGGCGTTGTAACCAGTTTTCTGCCAGCCATTTATCCTCTCGCTCCGCCACATGCAGCGTAAACGCATGCCGCGAACGGGCCGATGTATTGGTTGAGCTGTAGTGCGGCATCCGGTCCGAAAAAACAATGACGCTACCGGCGGAAACCTCGACGGGAATACCGTAATCCTCGCCGTTCCATGGCTCGTCGCTAAGCGTCTCAAGCGCACCTCGACGGGACTCCCAGTCGACTAGATAGCGTTCACGTAACGGTGATCGGTGTTGCCCAGGCTGTACCCAAAGACAGCCGTTTTCCTGGCTTGCATCTTCCAAAGCAACCCAGATACCGGTGACACCGCGCCCCTCCGCCATCAGGTAGCTGGCGTCCTGATGCCAACGCACCTCACCACCGATGCCTGGCTGCTTGAAGATGTACATCGATTGGTACAGCAAAGGTCTCACGTAACCGATTTCACGCAACACCTGCCCAAACACGGGCTGGCGGCAAAAATCCGTAAACACCGGATCAAGATCATGCATCGCGTGGCCAATCTTGTTGATGGCCAGCGACTTGTCGCGAGTAAGCTCGCCCGCGGCATCTAACGCGCCAGCTTCCAGAAAACAGTGCACCGCTTCGGCCGAGTCAAAAAAGTAGTCATCACGACCTGCGTCGCGATCGTCTGTTGTGAACACCGTCTGATTAGCCGCGATATCGAATTCGTCGACGATCGCCGCAGCCGCAGCGCGCAATCGACTCAACGCATCGCGGTCGATCGTATCGCTAAGTACGATGTAGCCGTCGCGTGCAAATTGCTCCGCCAGTCCAGGAGATGGACTGGCCGTCATGAGTCGCGCACCAGACCGCCTTTCTGCAAGACAAAATCAGCAACCTTGGCAACACCGTCGCCCGCTTTGATATTCGTGAACAAGAATGGACGGTCGCCGCGCATTTTGGTCGCGTCACGATCCATGACCCCGAGATCGGCCCCCACCAACGGGGCCAGGTCGATCTTGTTAATGACGAGGAGATCGGACTTGGTGATGCCCGGGCCGCCTTTACGCGGAATCTTGTCGCCCGCCGAGACGTCGATAACATACAACGTAATGTCAGCGAGCTCGGGCGAGAATGTCGCTGCCAAATTATCGCCACCGGATTCGATGATTATCAGCTCTAAATCGCCAAACTGCTGATTCAGCGCATCGACTGCAGCAAGGTTCATCGACGCGTCTTCGCGGATGGCCGTGTGCGGACAGCCACCGGTCTCAACGCCCGCGATACGTTCGTGCGGCAAAGCATCCGCGCGTGTCAAAAACTCGGCATCTTCTCGCGTGTAAATGTCGTTGGTGATCACGGCCAACGAGTATTCGTCGCGCAGACGTCGACACAGCGCCTCGGTTAAAGCGGTCTTGCCGGAGCCGACTGGCCCTCCAATGCCAACGCGTAATGGACCATGTGCTGTCATGAGCGAAACAACCTCGTGTACTGAATCTCGTGCTGCATACTGTAAATATCCGACATCAGGCTCGCGCTCGCAATATCGTTGAGCGGTGTCGACGCCGCGCGAGCGATCGCTTTCGGCATGACATCCAGCAGCTGGCGTGTAATGCGCTGCCCGTCTGTCTGCCCGAGCGGCACGAGCCGCACGATGGCCGATGTCAGATTAGCCGTGAAGGCATGCGCATAAGCCATCGCTAGTGAATCGATATCGATGTCGTGCAAGGCCGCGCAAACTGCGACCGCGACCGGATAAGCGATTTCGCCGTCATCTTTGAGCGCCTGTAACGCCGCGTGGGGCCAACACGCGCAGGCGACGCGCAGAAACGCCTCTCCCTGAGCCAGAGACTCCGTCCGGATCTCGAGACTTGGCCACAGCGCCTGACCTAACTCGATCACGTCGGATAGCGCCGCGTCGTCCTCGGCGAGCGTCGCACTAAACGCCTGCTGCAACAGCACCAGATCAACTTGTCCGCTGCCCCGCAAAACCAGATCGGAAATCCAGTCGGTCGCACTCGCAACGTCGGTTACGCGGTCCGCTTCGATAGCACGTTCCAGGCCATGCGAAAACGCATACGCACCGACAGGAAAGGACGGCGACAACCAGGTCATCAGTTGATAGAGCGCGGCAGAGGATGTCATGCGTGGTCGTGATGCGCGTAGGCACCACCCTCCGGATGAAACGGCGCTTGACGCCGTTGGACGTGACCGCCGAGCCCGATCACCATCTCTTCGATCACGTGGTCGTAAGCGATGCGCACACGGTCGGCACTCAACTCGGTCGGCAAGTGTCGATTACCCAGATGCCAGGCAATGCGCATCAGCGTGTCGCGATCGGGCGTGGTGATATCGAGCACATCTTCATCGATAGCGACGACGCGAATATGGCTATCGTCATCAAGACTCAGGCACATGCCGTCTGCAATCGCGACCGCTTTTGGCAAATCCAGAAGAAACTCACGCCCGCTGTCGCTGGTCATCGTCAACCGGCGGCGATGACGGTCCTGATACGACAGCGCGACCGTCTCCGTCGGTGGCTCAGCGAGCTTCTGTACTGCGGCAACTGCGACCGCTCTTGGCAATGGCATCAGAACAGGAAATAACGCTGCGCCATCGGCAACTCGGCTGCCGGTTCGCAGGTTAGCAGCTCACCATCGGCATGCACTTCATACGTTTCCGGATCAACACTGATGTCGGGGCAATGACTGTTGAGCTGCATATCCGCCTTGCCGATGTCGCGGGTCCTGGTGACCGGCAGCGTCTGTTTGGCGAGGCCTAGGCTCCGGCCGATATCAGCAGCGTGCGCCGCAGCGGATACAAAAGTGACTGCACTATTCGTCATGTTGCCAGCAAAACTCGCGAACATCGGCCGGTAATGCACCGGCTGCGGTGTCGGAATCGACGCGTTGGGATCGCCCATTGGTGCCGCAGCAATGCTTCCCATCTTTAATACGAGGTCGGGCTTAACGCCGAAGAACGCCGGTGTCCACAACACCAGATCGGCGAGTTTACCCGGCTCTACCGTGCCGATATGTTCTGCCATGCCATGTGCGATCGCAGGATTAATCGTGTATTTCGCGATGTAGCGTCGCACACGCAAATTGTCGTTATCGCCCTGCTCCTCGGACAATCGTCCGCGCTGTTTCTTCATTTTATCGGCTGTCTGCCAGGTGCGAATCAATACTTCTCCGACTCGTCCCATGGCTTGCGAATCGGAGGCGATGATCGAGAATGCGCCCATGTCGTGCAGAATATCCTCAGCAGCGATCGTTTCGCGTCGAATTCGACTTTCTGCAAACGCCACGTCCTCTGCGATCCGCGGGTCCAGATGGTGACAGACCATCAGCATATCGAGATGCTCATCAACGGTGTTGACGGTGAAGGGCCGCGTCGGATTGGTCGAGGACGGGATAACGTTGGGCAGTCCACACACCTTGATGATGTCGGGCGCGTGACCGCCGCCAGCGCCTTCGGTATGAAACGCATGGATCGTACGATTCTTGAATGAACCGACGGTATTCTCAACGAAGCCCGATTCATTCAACGTATCGGTATGGATCATCACCTGCACGTCCATGGCATCGGCAACGCCGAGGCAACAATCGATGCTGGCCGGTGTCGTACCCCAGTCTTCATGCAGTTTCAGGGCGCAAGCGCCGGCTTTGACCTGCTCCTCGATGGCGCCCGGCAGCGATGCATTGCCTTTACCGGACAGCGCGAGGTTGACGGGAAACGCATCAAACGCCTGCAACATGCGGCCAATGTGGAACGCACCCGGTGTGCACGTGGTCGCATTGGTGCCGGTCGCCGGCCCGGTACCCCCACCGAGCATGGTCGTGACACCCGACATCAATGCCTCGTCGATTTGTTGCGGACAGATGAAGTGGATATGCGCGTCGAATGCACCAGCCGTCAGGATTTTGCCCTCGCCAGCGATGGCTTCCGTGGTCGGCCCGATAATAATGTCGACGCCGTCCTGAGTATCCGGATTACCCGCTTTGCCAATCGCCGCAATGCGACCGTCGCGGATACCGACATCCGCTTTGTAGATGCCGGTCACATCGACGATCAGCGCATTGGTAATGACCGTATCGACAGCGCCTTCCGAACGACCCCGTTGCGACTGACCCATGCCATCACGAATGACCTTACCGCCGCCGAATTTGACCTCCTCGCCGTACTGCGTGAAATCGCGTTCGACCTCGATGATGAGATCGGTGTCAGCAAGCCGCACTCGGTCTCCTACTGTCGGACCAAACATCGACGCATAGGTCGATCTGCTAATGCGCTCGGCCATTACAGTGCTCCCATAACTTTCTGATTGAACCCGTAGACCGTTCGCTCGCCGGCTAACGGCACCAGCGTGACCTCGCGAGATTGGCCCGGCTCGAAACGCACGGCGGTACCCGCCGCGATATCGAGTCGCCAACCGCGGCTCGCCTCTCGATCGAAGTCGAGCGCAGTGTTCACCTCAAAAAAGTGATAGTGCGAGCCCACCTGTACCGGTCGGTCGCCGGTATTGGCAACGGTCAGCGTGCGCGTCTCCGCGTCGACATTAAGAACGATATCGCCATCGGCAACGATGATTTCACCTGGGATCATTTTGCGCCTCCTAGCGAATCGGGTTGTGAACTGTGACGAGTTTGGTGCCGTCGGGGAACGTCGCTTCGACCTGCACGTCATGGATCATCTCGGCGATACCATCCATAACCTGGTCGCGCGAAATCACCTCGGCGCCCGCTTGCATCAGATCCGCCACGGTCCTGCCGTCGCGGGCTCCTTCAACAACGAAGTCGGAAATCAGTGCGATGGCTTCGGGATGGTTCAGCTTCACACCGCGCTCTAAACGGCGTCGGGCAACCATCGCCGCTGTAGCCAACAGCAATTTATCTTTCTCTCTCGGCGTCAGTTGCATGCTGCTCTCCCTACTATCTCTTCTAACCTGTACCCGCTCGCGACCCCTAGCAACGGAAGACGCGCGGCAATGCTAAACCGGCAAATGGGTTTTCTTTGGGTGCTACCGAGACTATGGCATCGAAAACCTGATTGGAAGCGCGACGTAGTGCGTCTCCATCAGCCGCCAGAAAACGCCAGCACGTCACTGCACCAACTTGACTCACACCGCCAGCCACGTCGCACTCTTGCAGTGCAAGACGCAGTTGGTCGCGGAGCTCCGGGCCCTGCGGTCCGACTACAAGGCCAGTCGCCACAGCCTGGTGGCCGCTACTGATCGCAGGCTGCTTGAGCAACGCCTGAAAATCGTCATGCTCGTCGCTGGCCAGCCGCAAGGCATCCGCAAAAACGAGACGACCGTCGATGCGCACCCGCCAGCGATCAAACCACAATCCGTGACGGACAACTTCGTTCATCGCTTTGCGACCACACACCAGTGAGTCCATGGCCAAAAATGCACTGGTCGACTTCAGCGCTACCTCCGTCAAACGATCGCAACGCCCCTGATCAAATAGTATGGTCTCCTGCGGCAGCCACACGGCTACGGCATCGCCCTTAACGGTTAAGCGATTGATGACGCGCGCTGGCGCACCCCGCGATCTGTAGATGCGCTCCGCGGCCTGAGTTGTAACGACCGCAGTGCTGGCTTCACGCCATGCGACGTCCACCTCGTAGACGTCCCCATCGGTCAGCCCTCCCGCCGTATTCAACAAGACAAATTGCAGCGGTTGCCCTGGCTCGATCAATGGCATTCTGACCTTGGCGCAACCCTGTTGATACAGACGCTGCAAATGGCTCACACCGTCTCGCGTGGCGATGTCGATACGCGCGCGACCCATCGCGCGCTGCAGTGTTTGCAAACTGACCGCTTCGGCGCTCACTCAGGCATACCCATCAGTCACGGTTTGTTCGAACAGCTGTAGCAAGCGCGCGGCATCGACGCCGGTGCAAGCGAGTTGCTGTGGGCGCGCCCCGAAATCTGCCTCGGCCAACGCTCTACCGGTGGTGGCAATCCGGGTTTGGCCGATACGCTCACCGTCGAGCGTCACCGCCAGACCACCCTTGGTCGTCGAAAACAACGATCGATCGATGACATAAGCGATCGCCGACGAATCGTGCACCGGAAAACCTGGCAGCTCGGTCGTCCGCGCATAGAAGTCAGCGTAAAACCGCGATATCTCATACATGAACTCACCCGCATCGCCTGCGGACTCGCGCATACGTTGCATGCGATTTTCATCCATTACCACCTGCATCGTGACATCGAGACCGACCATGACGACCGGCCAGTCAGCGCAGAACACCTGCTCGGCCGCGTGCGGATCACCGTAAATGTTCGCCTCAGCATGCGGCGTGATATTGCCGTGATGGCCATCCGCGCCCAATGCACCGCCCATCACAACGATTTGTTTGACGGCATCGACGATAGCTGGCTCGCGCTCTAGTGCCAGCGCCAGATTGGTCAAGCGCCCGACGGCGACGATGGTGACCTCGCCCGGGTAGCGCAGGATCGTATCCGCGATATAGGCATCCGCCGGCAACGAACTGACCTCGCGTGTCGGGGCTGGTGGGTCAATGTTGCCAAGCCCGTCTTCCCCATGCACAAACGTGGGCGGATCACCATTGCCTACCTGCAACGCCGATGCAGCGCCACGGAACACCGGCGCTGGAATATCGAAGCGCTCCACGATGTGCAACGCATTGCGTGTCGTCGTCTCAATAGACCCATTGCCAAGAACCGTTGTGATACCCAAAAGGTCAATGGCAGGGCTCGCGTCCGCAAACAGCAAAGCCATCGCGTCGTCGATGCCAGGGTCAGTATCAAAAATAAGCTTCTGCATGAAACCGCGTTTCCCCAAGGTTCTGGCGGTCAGTGTGGCAGAATTCAGCGCAACGTGGGAGATCTTGAGACTGAGGGGCGCTTGAACAATCGACACCGCATTACGCTGGCGGCTTTTCTCGCCTATTTTCTGATGTCCGGCATGCTCGCGCCGATCGGCATTATCAGTGCGCCAATGGCAGCTGCGCTGGAGATCCCGGTCACCACCGCGACCGCGAGCTTCAGCTGGTTAACGATCGGCATACTGATCGGTGCGATCATCGCGCTGTTCTTGTTTGATCTGGCGCCACTGCGAGCTGTCGTCATTGCCGTTAGCGGTGCCTGCGTGCTCGCATTGATCAGCATTCGACTGCGATCGGATGCGATGACGATCCGACTGGCGCTCGGCGTGATCGGCATCGCGTGTGGCATCGGGTTGGCGGCCGCTGCGTCGGCAATCTCGCTCTGCTATGCGCCGCGAGAGCGTGCGTCGATGTTGGTCGTGACCGACGGTGCTTTCAGCGTCGCCGGCATAGCGTGTGCAGCGCTGGCGGGCTACGCAGTCAGCCATGCGTGGCACTGGGCCACGACCTACGTAGTGTTAGCGGGCGTCGCTGCGCTGATCGTGGCGCTCGCGGTCAGTAGTCGTTACCCGTCAGCGGTGTCCGCGGATAATCAGACCAACAAAGCAGTCTGGTCCGCTGCCGTCTGGTGCTGTGTCGTCGCTTTGTTTCTGTACACGCTCGGGCAATATGCGATGTTGTGGTGGTTGCCAAACCACCTGGTCGCGCAAGGCGTCGCCGCTGGTGACGCGGGCAGCGTGGTCGGACGCTTCTGGAGCGGTATGTTTGCTGCCCAGATTCTCGTCGCCTGGTGGGTGCTGCGCACGGGCGCACGGCGGATGACCCTGCTCGCGGCAGCGGGTGCGTTGATCGGTTCCGTGCCGATGTGGGCGGTCAGCAACTACGCCTGGCTGCCGTGGCTCGCTGCCGTTTGGGGCTTTGCGAATTTC
Source organism: Pseudomonadota bacterium (assembly GCA_038533315.1). Taxonomy (GTDB): domain Bacteria; phylum Pseudomonadota; class Gammaproteobacteria; order Steroidobacterales; family Woeseiaceae; genus CALBPI01. Next base: position 25,334 of record JBCAZB010000002.1, read on the forward strand.
GGTTTGTTAAAAGTCGTCTTGTCTTTCGCCACACAACAGGTGACGACGCCGTCATCCCGCTTGGTTTCACTCATGTTGTTGGGCGCAACCAGCGGGACCGCCATCAGTCCGTGGCTCTCGAGCCAGATCGTCGCCGTCAGTGATACGATGACGGTGCTGCGCTTCGCGAGTGCCTGCTACCTGATAATGGGCTTGTTGCTGGTTGTTGCGAGCGGGCAAGACCGCGTGGAAAGGATGGGACATGAGTAATCCGACAGTGAAAAGTGTCGACATGGGAGCTAGCAATGCTGCCGAGGCGTTTGCGCAATCGATTCACGAAACCGGGTTTGCGGTACTTCGTGAGCACCCGATAGAGCGTGACTTGTTGGCGCGCATCAACGATGAGTGGCGCGCGTTTTTCAAGACCGACGAGAAATACGACTATCAATTCCCGCGCCGACCGGATGGCGATCAACACGGCTACTTTTCGCTGGCTGTTTCAGAGCGCGCTGTCGGACACGATGTCAAAGACATCAAGGAATTTTTTCACGCGTCACCACAAAGCCCGATGCCTGCACACCTGACCGACGACATCGTACGCTATCGCAAACAGGCCATCGAACTCGGCGCGACGCTGCTCGGCTGGTTACAAGACGCACTACCTGCGGATTGCTTGTTCGACCCGTCCGTCAATCTGGCAGAGGTTTTACGTGATGAGCCCAGTGTCCTGCGCTTGCTGCACTACCCCCCACTCGCGGGCGACGAGCCAGCGGGCAGCGTGCGCGCTGCGGCGCATGAAGACATCAACTTTATTACGCTGCTGCCCGTAGCGCTCGAACCGGGTCTGCAGGTGCTGACCAAAGACGGCCGCTGGCTCGACCTGCACGGTGAAAGCGGTGAAATTATTGTGAACACCGGCGATATGTTGCAGGAGATGACCGGCGGTTATCTGCCATCGACGACACACCGAGTCGTCAATCCAGGGCAGTCGGACGACAATATTTCGCGCATCTCGATGCCGTTTTTTCTGGCGCCAGAGTTGTCGCTGCGCTTGTCACCGCGCTATACCGCCGGCGAATACCTGATGGAACGATTGGCGGCGATCGATGGCACGCAGACCGACGCCAAACCATGACCCGTCCCGCCGATATCGCTGTCGTCGGCAGCATCAACGTCGACTATGTCCTGCGCGTACCAAGGCTACCTAAGCCTGGTGAAACTCTGGCGGGCGAGACTTTTTCTGTCTTTGGTGGCGGTAAAGGCGCGAACCAAGCCGTAGCTTGTGCGAGACTCGGCGCGCAGACCGCGCTGATCGCGTGTGTCGGCGACGACGGCGCAGGTCGCGAGCGAATCGCTGCACTCGCCAATGATGGCGTCGAGACGAGCAGCATCGATGCGATCGTCGATACGTCAACAGGTAGCGCGATGATCTTCGTGGCAGCCAGCGGTGAAAACTGTATCGGCATCAGTGCCGGTGCGAATGCCGAGCTCGATGCAGAACGTATCAGCACGCATCGCGACGCGTTAGCGCACGCACGCATCGTCTTGGTGCAACTGGAAACTCCGGTCGCTGGTGTGCGTACGGCCGTCGAGCTCGCCGCTGACGCCGGTGCGACCGTAATCCTGAATCCCGCGCCCGCGACTACCATCGATGCGACCGTCCTTCGTCATGTGGATTTGCTAACGCCCAATCAATCCGAGGCAACGGCACTCTGCGGCTTGCCCTGCAACAATCGTGACGAAGCCGATGCTGCGAGCGAAGCGCTCAGAGAACAAGGCCCGCAAACCGTCATCATTACGCTAGGCGCTGATGGTGCGTGGGTGAACGAACGAGGCGAGCGCTACCACGTACCCGCGGCAACACCCAAGCGTATCGTGGACACCGTTGCCGCCGGCGACACGTTCAACGGCGCCTTGGCGGTTGCACTATCCGAGGGGCAAGCGTTGCCGTCTGCGGTGGCGTTCGCGAATCGCGCAGCCGCGATCGCCATCGGACGCCATGGTGCACAGGATTCCATTCCGTTTCGAACAGAAGTGTGACAAGCGACTCGCGGGGTAGCACGGCGCTCTGACAGCGTCTATATTGACCGGAACGAGTCAATACAGGTGACACAGCGCTACATGGGCAAACTCACGACACACGTCCTCGACACATCGGCCGGCATTCCAGGCCAACACATCGCTCTGCGGTTGTATCGCTGCGGTGAGTCCCGTGAGTTACTCGTAACGACAGAAACTAATGCTGACGGGCGCGTCGACGCCCCGTTGCTCGCCGATGATGCTTTTGTGCCTGGCACCTATGAGCTCGAATTCGACGTAGCCACCTACTTTGCCGCGCGCGGTGTTGAAGTCGCCGAGCCGCCGTTTCTGGATGTCATCACGCTTCGCTTTACGCTCAGTGAGCCATCGCACTATCACGTGCCGCTGCTCGTCTCGCCGTGGAGCTACTCAACCTATCGCGGGAGCTGACCAGCTTTATGTCTGACTCCGTGCGTTTTCTCCTAGATGGCGAAGTGGTCACGATCACCGAGATCGACCCGACACGCACCGTGTTGCAGTGGTTACGCGAGGACCGCTGGCAGACCGGGAGCAAAGAGGGTTGCGCGGAGGGTGATTGCGGCGCGTGTATGGTCGTTATCGCGAGCATCGACGACAGCGGCAAACATCTGCAATACCGCGCGGTGAATGCTTGTATCCAATTCGTCGCGACACTGGATGGCAAAGAACTGATCACCGTCGAGTCGCTCACCAAAGGCCAGTCCGAACTGCACCCAAGATA
>JBCAZB010000003.1:0-24298 GCA_038533315.1 Pseudomonadota bacterium
ATGGCATTCAGTACCGATACCAACGACCTCGTCTGACACCCGCCGATACTATCGCCACGGGCATCGGTTCGTTTATGACGGGCATGCTGTCTGTAGGAATTGGCGAAGTCATCGTGCCGCAGTTAACGAAACGCGGCGTACCGGTAGCCATCGCTGTCGCAGCAGCCGTGACGATTGTGATCATCACCGTTGCCTGCGCGTCGTTTACGCTTGTCGGTCAGGTCATCGCCGCGGGTGGTTGGACCGCTGTGCCATGGAATCTCGTCTGTTACTCCATACCTGGCGTATTGATCGGTGGACAAATCGGGCCCCGCCTACAGGGCCGTGTTCCGCAACGATCGATGGAATATGGTATCGCCGCGTTGTTTGTGGTCCTAGCGATCGCGATGTTGATTGTGGCAGCGCAAAAAGCAGCGGTATGACGGATATCATTATTTTCTGGCGCGCAGCATCGTCCGTAAGTCGCCTTTGTGGAGCGTGAGTGCAGCACCCACATCAGCCAAGCGTCGCGCCTGTGTGTCTGCACGTTTTGCGTTGGCCACGTGGTGGGCCAACGCGCGCTGTTTACCCGGCGTAAGCTGTTGCCATGCTGTCTGCGCGTCAGTATTGGTGGCCAACCAATCGGCGAGCGACTCAGGTAGATCGACATAGTTCTGATCAGCGACGCTGAAGCGCATCTCCACCGTGTCACTCAGTGACAATCCCGCCGTTTTCATGACTTTGGGAGACACCATGAAGTAGTAGCGTCGATCACCGGACGGGACCCACGCACCGTGTACTGGCACATCGCCAATTTCGCCATCGATACGAACTCTCGAATACGTATCAAAAGGCAGTTGTTTGATGAGCTCACGCGGCAAAAACAACACCCGATAATGCACCTGCCGCTTCTTACCGATACTGTGTTTGACGATCGGGCCTTCGAACGTGTAATCGAAAAACACTACATGCTCGGCGTTGCGTCTTCATTGGACTGCATAAAGCAGTTCACGAGCATCCACTTCAGGTTAATACCGATACGATCCGCCTCCGGAACGGTGAACGTATAGGCCAGCTCTTGCTGTCCGTCGTCTGTACGTTCATTGATGTAGAGCACCAGCGAGTTGCGTGTAAAGATACCTTCAAGGTTGTTGATCGGCCAATCAACCAGAAGCATGCTGACGCCTAGTGATCGACCATCATCACTCTCGAACCAGAACGAACCGCCCTGGTCATGCAATTCAAAGTCATCGTAGCGTTTGTACGGGATATCCCGGCCACCGCCAACGCCGGGGATATCGACATAGCAGGAAAACGCACGCGCGCGATCCAGCGCATAGAAGTCCGCATCCGCCCCGCGTTGCAGCCAAATGGCGCGATCCGCCAGCATGACACGCAGCGGCAGACTCGAGTTTTCGCACTGACCATCCGCCTCAGCACGAAACTGGGCAGCTTCGCGTCGCCACAACAGATCACATTGAGGGCCGTTTGAGACAGCAACATCCGTCGCGGTCATGCGCACAGCGCGTGCGTCATCGTCGGGTTGAAACACCCATAGCTGTTCCGTTCGCTGATCGCCAACGACGACATCGACTCGGTAGCTCAATGCGCTAACTGGATAAGCAATTACCGTCATGCTGTCGTGCTTGATCGGTCGATCGATACGACGATCAAAGTACGCCTGATTGCTGTTGCTAAACGTACCCTCGAGCATCGTTAGGATGACTTGTTGATCGCGCGACCAAGGGTTGGAATCCTGCCCCTGCCCCAGAACCGGAGTGCAGATGATCCAAGCGGCAACAAATAGCGTGCAATTTCGCATTACTCGATCTCCCGGCAGATCGATGGATCAAACCGGCCCGGTATCCATTTTTCTGCCATGTAGTCTGGCAACGCTGTTTCTCGGTAAACCGTCACCGTGTAATCGCCGGCGCTTGGGTCCAATCGTAGTGGCCGAATTTCGTTTTGGTAGACCGGTGAAAACCAAAAGGCGCGTGCCGCTTCGAGATTGGGAAACCGGACCATCAGTGTGGATTGATTGTCGGGTGCGGAGCCTTCAAATACCGCGACTGGTTTCAGGTCGTTCATGTAATACCCCGCAACACTCGGGTACAAACCCGACTCAGCGATCGCACGGGCATAATTCGCCATACGTCTTCGATCATGGGTAATGCCCGAGACGACCATGACAACAGGTTCGCACGCCACGTCAGCCAATGGCTGATGACTACAACCCGCTGACATCGTCAGAGCGAGTGCGGCGCTCCAGCGGCAGAATATTTGCGCACGAGACACATTTGATCCTCTACGGATGCTAAAACACTTAATGATAGAACATTAATACTGCAGCCATTGTGCCACCATCAGCCCGATTTCACCATAATCTGCGCGAAAATATTATGTTGCTTCGCAACACGCGACACGGGTGATGTCACGCAAAGTTGACGCAATGCGCGGTTTTTGCTGCGTTTTTCTGACCACACATGGCCACACCAATTTGCTCAAATTCGACCATACTTGCATTTGGAACAATCGCTGTCCTAGTTTCGAGGCGGGACTAACTGGAGACTAAGCGGCGCAAGATCGGCAAGCCTCCCTACAATTGGGGACTCATCATGATTCCGACTCGACCTACGGCTGGCCTCAGCCGTTTCCTGGCTGGCCTTTTTGCTGGCTGCCTTTCCAGTCTCGCGCTAGCGGGTGGCGGTCAAACGACCAGCTCCGGCGCAGGACCAGTATCCAACCAAATCATCGTGAAATATCACGACACCGGCATTCTGCAATCGGCCGCCACTGACTTTGCGACGGCCAACGGCATCGCTGCGGCGAGGACACGCCGTCTGACATCAATGCTTGGTGGCAACGCTCGCTTGAAACGCCGGATGGCCAATGGCGCGAGCGTCTATCGCCTGTCGGCGTGGCGGCACAAAAACGATATGCAGCAGGCGCTGGCTGCATTGAGCAATGATCCGGATGTCGCTTATGCGGAGATCGATCAACTCTTGCAGCCAATGGCCACACCGAACGATGCTCGTTACAACGAGCAGTGGCATTACTTCGAGGCCACGGGTGGTTTAAACCTGCCGACCGCGTGGGACAGTTCGACGGGTGCCGGCGTCGTCGTGGCCGTCATCGATACGGGCTATCGGCCACACGTGGATCTGAACGCCAACTTGCTACCCGGTTACGACATGATCTCGGATACTTTCGTGTCCGTCGATGGCAATGGGCGCGATAGTGATGCGCGTGATCCTGGCGATGCGTCGGCTGCGGGTGATTGTGGGCCAGGCGAGCCCGCTCGCAGCAGCAGTTGGCACGGCACGCACGTGGCGGGCACGATCTCGGCGGTGACCAACAACGGTACCGGTGTCGCTGGCGTAGCCTATGGCGCGAAGATCGTACCATTGCGTGCACTAGGTCGCTGCGGTGGTTTTACGTCAGATATCGCAGACAGCATCATCTGGGCATCAGGTGGCAGCGTGCTAGGTGCGCCGGCCAACGCGAATCCTGCTGACGTAATCAATATGAGCCTCGGCGGTGGCGGTGCGTGTTCGGCAACGACACAGTCTGCAATCAACACGGCGCGTAACAATGGCTCAACCATCGTCGTTGCCGCCGGCAATTCGAATGCCAATACATCGGGCTTTAATCCAGCCAACTGTTCGGGCGTCATTACTGTCGCGGCTACCAATCGTAACGGCGGACGTGCCTATTACTCGAACTTTGGTTCTGAAGTGGATGTGGCTGCGCCGGGTGGCGATATTCGTTTCGGTGCAGCGGGCGGAGTTTTATCGACGCTGAACTCCGGAAGTAATGGGCCCGCTTCAGACAACTACGAATTCTACCAAGGCACCAGTATGGCGGCTCCGCATGTCGCGGGGCTGGCTGCACTGATGTTGGCAGAAGATTCGAGCCTGACACCTAATCAGGTCGAGTCGACGATTCGCAATACCGCGCGCAGCTTCCCGGCATCATGTAGCCAGTGCGGGACCGGTATCGCCGATGCGGCCGCTGCAGTTGCAGCCGTTGGTGGCGGTGGCGGCAATCCACCACCCACCGGCAACAATGAACTAACCAACGGCACTCCGGTGACCGGTTTGTCGGCTGCGACGGGACAAGAGTTACGCTTCACGATCGAGGTCCCTGCGGGTGCCAGCGATCTCGCGTTCTCGATTGGTGGCGGCAGTGGCGACGCGGATCTGTACGTTCGCTTCGGCAGTGCCCCAACGACCGGCAGCTACGATTGCAGACCCTACCGAAACGGCAACAGCGAGAGCTGTAACTTCGCGAACCCACAGGCGGGTACTTACCACGTGATGTTGCGCGCCTATGCGAGCTTCTCGAATGTCACGCTAACAGGCTCGTTCACGGAGCCAAGCAGTGGCGGCGGTGCCGAAGGTGGTCAAGCCAGTGCCAACAACCTGTCGGCATCGCGCCGCAGTTGGTTGCGGTACACGCTCGAGATTCCCGAAGGCATGAGCAGCCTGACCGTGCGTATTTCTGGCGGCAGTGGTGACGCTGATCTATATTTACGTTATGGATCGCAGCCTTCTACCAGCAATTACGACTGTCGGCCGTATCGCAATGGCAACACCGAGACATGCCAGATCAACAGCCCGCAAGCGGGTACCTGGCACATCGGTATTCGAGCGTACCAGACGTTCTCCGGTGTCAATCTCGACGCGGAGTGGACGCCTTAACACCGGCTATCGCTGTATTTTCAGTGAGCATCGCGGCGCCTTCGGGCGCCGCTTTGTTTTAGGCATTCACGAATATCTGCGCCGGGAGCGGTAGCTATGACAACAGCTAATGAAGTAGACGCGTTAACGCGACGCCGGTTTTTGATTGCCGGCACCGCGACAATCGCCGGCATGGGCACGACACGTTGTCGCCGCGCACCACAGCGCGCCGATGTCATTGTGTTGGGCGCGGGCTTGGCGGGTCTGATGGCGGCACGCACACTGGTCGACGCTGGCCTAACGGTGATCGTGCTCGAGGCGCGCGACCGACCGGGCGGTCGGATTGTGACATTGAGCGATTTGCCCGGGCAGCCCGAAGCGGGTGGCACTCAAATCAGTTCCACTTACCGCCGCTTCGTCGATCTAGCGACACGTTTTGGCGTCCCGCTGCGTGAGGATGCACCGATGCGGCGGGACGAACCGGAATTCTGGATCTCGCTGCAGAATGAGGTCATCCGCACCGAACAATGGCCAGAACATCCGCGTAACCCGTTTACAGGTCCACTCGCCGGCAGGCCACCCTGGTCCCTGCCATTCGCTGCGATGGCCCGCAACAACCCACTACCCGACGTCGGAAGTTGGAAGGACCCTGGCTACGCACACCACGATATCTCGCTCGGTGAGCATCTCGGTTGGAGCGATGAGCAGCTTCGGCTCGCTTACGGCATCAACCCGGGCTACGGCCCAAACGCTCAGTCGCAATCTGCGCTAATGTGGTTTCAAATCATGAAAGCGATAGCAGTGCCCGGCGGCAAACTGCTGACGGTTACCGGCGGCAATGACCGACTCCCCAAAGCTGTTGCTGAATCCTTGGGCGAGAGAATCCAGTATGGCCGTGAAATCAGCCGGGTTGATGTCGACGACAAGGGAGTGCAGGTATGGTCGGCAGATGGCGAAAGCTATGTCGCGCCTCACGCTATCTGTACGCTACCGACGAGCGCAATCCGACGACTCGCACTGCAAGCACCATTGTCGACACAGCAGCGCGAAGGTATCGAATCCCTAAACTACAATCGTGTCGTTCGTGCCTATTTCGTGCCCACTCGTCCGTTCTGGGAAACGGATCGACTGCCACCTTCTATCTGGAGTGACTCACTGGCCGGCCGAGCTTTTGCGCTAAGAGGCAACGGTGACGAGACAATCACGATGATTCAGTGTTTCATCACTGGCCCCGCTGCGCTGAAACTCGATGGGATGACGGCGACGGCCTCTCTCTCCGCGGTGCGGTCGAGCCTCGAACAGATAAGGCCAGCCTGCAAAGGTGCGTTGCAGCCTGCCGGTATTGTCAGCTGGGGCAAAGATCGCTGGGCTGGTGGTGCCTACGCTTGCTGGCAACCTGGCCAGATACAGAGATTCGCTAACGCCGTGGAACAACCTGCCGGCCGACTGCAGTTTGCTGGCGAACACACGGCACGGTTCTCGCGCGGTATCGAAGGCGCGCTGGAATCCGGCGAACGCACCGCCGCAGCCATCATTGCTGCTTAACGCGCGCGGCAAGCGCTTCAATGATCGCGTTGCCGATCGTTTGACTAGCCTCCAATGCTTTTTTGTCGCCCTCGTTGATATTTAGCAGCACGGCGAGCCCTGCGTCTGGAAATACATCGACACGAGCAACCCAAAACGTGTTCGATCCGGAATGTCCTATGGCTTGACCAAAATGATCAGACTCATACATACCCCAGCCTAGCGCGTAATCTGCATCCGGCGTCGGTGGCGTTGTCAGATGTTTTGTCAGGGCCGCGAGCTCGGGGTCGAGAAATCCGCGCACGAATCCCGCCCACCCGGCGAGGGATGCATGCACGGTTCCTGCAGGCCCCAGCGCCGGCGGATTGTCGGCCTTATCGACCCGTTGACCGACTGCGCCAGTACCGAAAAATAGTAGCCGTCGGTGTCCAATCGGCTGTTCACCCTGAGGCGGCCCGTAGCCGAACTCCCCGTCCCTTTCCATTAACTGCCCTGGCAAATGCTCCTCGAGAGACTGCTCCCAGGTAACGCCTGTGATCTGCTCGATTGCATGGCCGGCGATAATATAGCCGAAGTTGGAATACTCGAAACTGCCGTACTCAGCGCGCGGCGGCTTTCGTAACAACTGCTGCGTGGTGGCAGCACGCTGCTCTGAGAGTGGCCTTTTGTCGCGATTGTAGGCGAGAAACCAACTGATACCCAGGTTGCCTACGCCGGCACGGTGCGAGAAGAGGTCTTCGATGGTTACCGTTTGCCACGCCGGGTCCATCGCATCGATAGTCGGGAAAAGCTCTGGCAGCGTTGCACCCCATTCAGCCTTGCCCTGTCGCACCAAATCCGCGTACAACATGGCCGTCATCGCCTTGGTGCAAGACCCGAGATGCCATCGGTCGCTCGTCGTCACCTGTGCGGGCTGACCGCGCTCACGAACACCGGCGACCGCCGTTAACACGATGCCATTTTTGTCCAATATTGCAGCTGCCAGCCCCGGCATCTCGTGCTGGTCAAGCGCCTGATCTAACAACTCGGCCAGCCATGGATCATCCGAGTCCAGTACCTCTGCCTGTAGTTGGCTAGTAATCAGCATCAGTGTGACAACGATGAAAATGAGTACATTGCGCTTTATCATTATTCTGTCTGGCCATAAAACGAGTTTCGTTATCCCTAGATCCTACCGAATTCTGAGAGGCATACCATACGCGGCTATCCGGCTGGCGTGTCTGTCCTGTTTGTTCATAACAACGCTGGGAGCAGACGAAACGCCGTTAAGAATCGCTGTCGCTGCAAATTTCAGCGCGACCGCCGAAACTCTGTCCGTGCAATTTGAGGCGACATACGGCATTGGTGTGCATCTGGTTAGCGGGTCCTCGGGCAAGCACGCTACTCAGATTACCTACGGTGCACCGTTCGATGTTTTCTTGAGTGCGGATCGGGCCAAACCTGCAGCGTTGCACGCACGCGGGTTGAGTGCGAACACGCCTCGTACCTATGCACGAGGTCAGCTGGCGGTCATCGTTCCGATCGACGCGAAAGACAGCGCGGTCGAATGGCTAATACAAAGCACAGAGCAACGTATCGTGATCGCAAACCCAAGGGTCGCTCCCTACGGTGAAGCAGCTCAGTACCTGCTTGACCGATGGTCTATCGACCGCTCTCGCGTGGTATCGGCGGAAAATGTCTCCCAGGCTTATCAGCTGGTGTTAAGCGGTAATGTCGATGCCGCGATCATTGCGTTGCCACAACTGAAGGCCAAACCACTCCCTAGTCATTTAGGCGCGTGGACACCGGATTCGAGCACCTATCCACCGATCGAGCAAGATGTGGTGTTGATCAATAACGATCGCGACGACCCAGCGGCACAACACTTTGTCGAATTCTTGTTGGGTTCTCAGGCACAGACAGTGATTCACCGCGCTGGCTATCTCGCACCAGAGGCTGACGATGCTCAGCCCTGACGACTGGCAAGCGCTCGCGCTGACCTTGAAGCTTGCCGTCCTGGTGACGACGCTATTGTTGGTGTTTTCCACGCCGATCGCATGGTGGTTGGCTACGACCCGCTCGCGCCTACAAGGCTTTGTCGCGGCACTGATCGCTCTGCCGCTAGTACTACCCCCGACCGTTATCGGCTTTTATCTGCTTATCGTCTATGCGCCTGCCAGTCCATTCGGTCGCTTACTCGAAACCGTCGGCATCCCGCCGCTGGCATTCAGCTTCGAGGGGCTAGTGCTCGCCTCCATGGTGTATTCGCTACCCTTCGTCGTACAGCCGATCCAGAACGCTATGGCGGCAATTGGCCGTACGCCCATTGAAGCTGCGACCATGCTGGGCGCCAATCGCTGGCAACGGTTTAGACGCGTCGTGTTCCCGCTGGCGAAGCCGGGCTATGTTGTTGCCGCAGCACTCGGTTTCGCACATACCGTCGGGGAATTCGGCATCGTGCTGATGATCGGTGGCAGCATACCCAATGAGACACGTGTGGTTTCGATCCAGATATATGATCAAGTGGAGAGTCTGAACTTCGCTGCCGCGCACCGAATGTCCGCTATTGTAATCCTACTCGCTCTGACGCTGCTCACACTGGTGTACACCCAACTTCGTGCGTCGTCCGTCAATCAGCGACTTGGGGACGCATAATGCTCGCGTCGCTGCATATCGCTTTATCCGTATCGTCGATCGCGCAACGCAGACACGACTTTCGTGTCGATGTACAAGAGCACATTCTAGCTGACGGGGTGACAGCGTTATTCGGACCATCTGGCGCCGGCAAAACGACACTGCTTAGATGCATCGCGGGTCTAAAGCATGCCGACGGGAAGTTAGTTTTTCGCGAGCAGTGTTGGCAGGATTCGGATCAGCGTCTTTTCATGCCACCCCATCAACGTGGAATCGGGTTTGTCTTTCAACATCCGCAGTTGTTCGAACATCTGTCCGTTTCCAAGAATCTGCGTTTCAATCAACAACTACCGGACAACGCGGTCGAGGCCCTGGTCTCGGATTTCGCATTGTCGGACTTGCTGGATGCCAAGCCAGCGAGCCTGTCAGGCGGCGAGCAGCAGCGCGTCGCCATTGCCCGGACACTGATCAGCGCACCTCAGTTGCTCCTCTTGGACGAGCCGTTGTCTGCTGTCGACGCCGCTCACCGGCGAACACTGCTGCGCCATTTGCGCGACCACCTGCGGGCGCATTGTATTCCCGCGCTATACGTGACGCATGATCTGGCAGAGTCTGCGAGGATTGCGGATCACATGTTGCAAATGACGATTGGTCGTATCCGAGGCGCGGGACCGATTAATGAAGTTCTAACTGATCTCGCACAGCCATTCTGTAGGACGGCCGACTCAGTCAGCGTGATAGATGCACCTATTCTGCATTTCGACGCGCAAACGCGACTGTGCCATGTTGAAATCGACGGCTGCGGCATCGCGATGCCGAGCCAGATGCCACCCGCGAGCTCGGAACAACGCCTGTTGATTGGCGCTCGGGATATCAGCCTGTCGAAACAACACGATCTCGATAGCAGTATTGTGAACGCACTCGATATCACCGTAACCGACATCCTGAAGTCTCAGGACCTCCCCTTCGTCGTCCTGCAACTACAAGCCGGATCACATCGAATGGTGTGTCACGTTACCTGTCAGTCATTCCAGCAAATGGGTCTGACAATCGGTGACAGGCTGACCGCCCACGTGAAAGCCGTGGCGCTACAGAAATAGCACGCCGAATTGACACGCTCCCAAGGTGCATTGTGCGCGCAGCCGCCACACGAATATACTGCGTCGAAGCCACTAGCGAAGGAACGAACTCATGGAATCACTGGCTCAGGATCTCCGCCAAATGCAGCGAATGCCGCTGCATGACAGCCACATTGAATGCATTGAGTCTATGGGCGAACCTCACCGCTTCGAGGCCGGGGAGTTTGTCTTTCAAGTCGGCGAGCCGATGGACCGTTTCGTGTATGTCGTTGCCGGTGAGATCGAGCTCGTGAATCCGCTTACGGGTGAGCGCCAAATGCCACACGGGCTCGGCCCAACACAGTTTGCTGGCGAAATCTCGTTCCTGAATGGTGGCACGGTGACAATGGCGTTACGTGCCAGCATGGTCACTGACACGATTATTGTACCGCGCGAAAAAATGCTGGAGGCGATGTCACGCATTCCGGAAATGAGTGACATCATCATTACAGTATTTTCTGCGCGAAGACGACGCCTGCTCGAGGATCAGAATTCAGCACTGACACTGGTCGGCTCAGACGCCACGCCTGCGATGCGAGCCATTGATGCGTTTGTCACCCGTAATCGAATCCCCGTGAATCGTCTGTCGATTGGTTGTGATGAAGCCACCAAAAAGGCCAACGCATGTGGCCTGCAACCGTCACAACCCGCAGTGCTTTTCGGGAAGGATCAGGTACTAGAGGCACCCACACCGGCAAAGATTGCAAAGCTGCTCGGTTTCGATCTGTCTCTGGACGAGTCAACCAGTGTCGATTTGGTCATTGTCGGTGGCGGACCGGCTGGCGTTGCGGCGGCTGTTTACGCAGGCGCCGAGGGTCTTGCCGCATTAGTCGTAGATGCGACCGCTATCGGTGGGCAAGCCGGCACGTCATCGCGGATCGAGAACTATATGGGTTTTCCAACGGGCATTTCCGGCGCCGATCTGGTGTGGCGTGGGAGTGTGCAAGCATTAAAGTTTGGTAGTCGCTTCGCTGTTCCGCGAACCGTCATCGCGATGACCAGGACTGACACTGGGTTCGTGCTCACGCTGGATGATGAGTCGCGGATCCGGGCCCGCTCGGTATTGGTGGCGACCGGTGTGCAATATCGCCGGTTGCCGCTAGACGGACTCGCCGATTTGGAAGGCGCCGGCATCTACTACGCAGCCACGGAGTCGGAAGCGCGCTACTGTCGCGAGACCGATGTGATTATTGTTGGCGGCGGCAACTCCGCGGGACAAGCTGCGATGTATTTGAGTCGGACAGCGAACCATGTGCACGTGCTGGTACGTCGTGATTCACTGGCTGATTCGATGTCAGACTATCTAGCGAGTCGTCTACACGCAGATCCGAAGATTACGATTCACTTTGAGACAGAAATCCAAGCTTTGCATGGGAGCGGTCAACTCACCGGTGTGGACATCGTCCGCAAGCAGGTCTCGGAAACGCAACGTATCACTTGCGGTGCCTTGTTTCTGATGGTCGGCGCTGCCCCGAACACGCAATGGCTGGCTGAGCTAGTCGATCTCGACGCGCGCGGTTTCGTCCGCACCGGGGCCGACGCCAATCAGGACAGCCCGTTCGCGACAAGTTGCCAAGGCATTTACGCCGTTGGTGATGTGCGTGCGGGGTCTGTCAAACGGGTCGCTTCATCGGTCGGCGAAGGCTCGGTGGTTATCAGTGCGATCTGGCAATACCTTCACGCGCAGGACGAAGCCCACTGATGACATGGCTGCAGAATCATGAGTCGCTACTGCGGATCGTCTGCTTCCTGTGCCTGTTGACTCTGTTCGCCTGGCTCGAGCGACGGGCCCCTCGTCGCCAACGTCGAAGCGATATGACATCACTGGTTGCTAACCTGTCTATGCCGGTCATCGGCACTGTAGCGGCTCGCGCCCTGCTGCCATTGGCACCCGTGGCTGTCTCTTTGCTTGCCGCAGACGCGGGCATAGGCCTACTGAATCTGTTGGAAGTAGCCACATGGTTGGCGGCGTTGATCAGTTTCTTTTTGTTGGATATGGCAATTTACTGGCAGCATCGACTCATGCATCGAGTACCGCTTCTATGGCGGCTGCATCGCATGCACCACAGCGATACGCATGTTGACGTTACTACTGGCGTACGCTTTCATCCCGCCGAAATTTTGCTTTCATTGGCTTTTAAGTGCGCTTTGGTCCTGGCTTTGGGTGCACCCGCCATCGCCGTATTGGCTTTTGAATTGGTGCTTAGTTCAGCGTCGCTGTTCAACCACAGCAACCTTGCTCTGTCGACAGGTTGGGACCAGCGCATACGCTGGTTGCTGGTGACCCCCGATATGCATCGCGTACACCATTCGATTTGTGTCGATGAAACAGATTCCAACTTCAGTTTCAGTTTCAGCTTTTGGGACCGACTATTCTCAACCTACAAAGCTCAGCCAATAGCGCCGCACCAATCCATGTCGTTAGGGCTTGATCAGTTTCGCGAGTCGAAAGATCAAACCACCATGGCGCTTCTTAGACAGCCCATCAACAAATAAAAAAGGCCGCGCAATGCGCGGCCCCGTGAGTCGGGTCAACAGGACCCAGTGACTCAATCTATCGGTACAGACCTATTACATCCGTACCTGATACCGTCACTTCTGTTAACCACTGCTGTTGCTCACTAGACATGTGATCACCTCCTGCTATTTGCCCATCGAATTTTGACAGTAGCACACAATCATGTGGCAGTGTCGCCGAAAACCGACCGATTTTCCGTCGCGAATCGCGCCCTTCTTACTTATGCTTGTAACCAATCGGTCTGATCCCCGCTATACAGGGGTGGACAGACAATATGCTGACTGTAAGTCGCAGGCCGGTGTGTTGAGGAGGATTTGAGACGATGTCATCAAACTACTGCAGTAGCACTCTACGACGTTCGATCATCGTATTGCTCATGATCTTCGCGCTCGCCGGTTGCGGAGGCGGTGGCGGGAGCGCTACACCGCCACCAGTCGCGGATACCCCGCCGCCGCCGCCAGTTATCACCAAGACACAACTGCAAGAGGCCGCGCGTTTTGCGAGCCAAGCGACATTCGGTGTGCCGTTTGAAGCGCTTGAACCGATGGCGCGGCAAGGCGCAGAAGATTGGTTGACCCAGCAGTTCGCACTGCCAGTCACGCGGCATAGTCCAACGATCGTCGAGATCTTGCAGCGTCGAGAAGCCGGTGAATTTGACGCTTTTGAAGAGGATATCGAATACCTGATCTTTGCGCGGCGACTCGCTTGGTGGCACAACACGATTACTGCTGAAGACACCCTTCGGCAGCGTGTAGCGTTCGCGCTAAGCCAGATCTTTGTCGTGTCCGATAATGTCGACATTCTCGAGGTCTATCCTGGCGCGCTTGGCACCTATTACGATCTGCTGCTGACAAACGCGTTTGGCAACTTTCGCGACTTGTTGGCGGCGGTGACTCGCAGTCCTGCAATGGGTATTTATCTGAGCCACATGAATAATCAACGCTCGAATCCAGACGCGGGTACCTTCCCGGATGAGAATTATGCCCGCGAAGTCATGCAGCTCTTCTCTATTGGTTTGTTTGAGCTGAACGCAGACGGGTCGCGCAGGTTGGACGGTGCCGGCAGAGCCATACCCACGTATGACAACAGCGACATTGGCGAATTTGCCAAAATCTTTACAGGTTTTTCTTTTGGGGGCGAAGGCGCCTTCTTCGGCAACAACGACGATCCGCGATTTAGCGTACCGATGCAGATGTTCGACGCGGCGCACGAACCCGGCGAGAAGCGTTTATTGAATGGTTTTGTTGTGCCTGCAGGCCAATCCGGTGATGCCGACGTCGAAATGGCGATCGACAATCTCTTCAACCACCCGAATGTGGGGCCGTTTATCGGTCGACTCTTGATACAACGCCTAACCACATCGAACCCCTCCCCGGCTTACATGACTCGTGTCAGTAACGCGTTTGCTGATAATGGCAATGGCGTTCGCGGCGATATGCAAGCGGTGATTCGCGCCATCTTACTCGACCCTGAGGCGCGCCAGTCAGCGCCCGGTGACACACGCGGCAAAGTCTCCGAGCCAGTGGTGCGTTACGTGTCGTTGTTGCGACAGATTGGCGTTGAGAGTGACGATGGGTTCATCGCTGCACTCGGTTATTTTTTGCAAAACGAGACGCGTCAGCATCCGCTGTCGTCACCGAGCGTGTTCAACTTTTATCTACCGGACCACCAGCCCGCAGGCGCGCTCGCGCAGCGCGACTTGTTTGCGCCGGAGCTGTCTATCACCAATGCCAACACGGTGATCGCATGGCCGAACTTTTTGGATGCCGTGTTGTTGGGAAGCTTTGTCACCGATCCGCCACAGGGCTTCAGCGAGGTTCGGCTGACCCCGGATCGATGGCTAGCCATCGCAGATGACCCAGCGGCGTTGGTTGATGAAATCAATACCTTAATGGTATTTGGCCGTCTGTACCCTGAAACCGTGGATGCAATCATAGAGTCGATCACGCCGTATGAAGAGGCGCCGCTACGGGTCGCACTCGCGATTTATTACGTTGCCATCTCACCAGAAGTGGTCGTACAGCAGTAAGGAGAAGACCATGCTTAATCGACGTCGATTCCTGACCCATAGTTGCTCGCTTGGCGCGGCGCTTCCGACACTCGGCAGCGGCTTACTCGGACTCGCTGCCATGCGTGAGGCGGCAGCGCAGCAAGCCGACTACAAGGCGCTTGTTTGCATACTGCTTGCTGGCGGCAATGATTCCTACAATATGCTGGTGCCTACCGATACTGACCAATACCAGCAATATGCCGGTATCCGTTCGGATCTCGCTTTGCCAATCAGTGATTTGCTGCCACTAACGCTCAGCGGTACTGACGGTCGACAGTTTGGTCTGCACCCGGGAATGTCGGCACTGCAAACACTGGTAAGCAATGGTGATGCTTCACTAATCGCCAACGTCGGTACGCTGCTCGAACCGTTCGATCCTGTTGCGGTCAACGAGGGTCGCAGCGAGCTGCCGGTTGGTCTTTTTTCGCACGCCGACCAGATCCAGCAATGGCAAACAGCGGTGTCCGACAATCGCACAGCGATCGGTTGGGCAGGACGAATCGCTGATCGAATGCAGGCGTCGAGTCCCAGCAACGGTGTCAGCATGAATATTTCGCTATCGGGATCCAACGTTTTTCAAAGTGGAAATAACAGCACCGAGTACAGCATTAGCGCCGCAGGCAATGGTGCTGTTGCCATCAATGAATACAACAACCCGGACTTTTTTGGAACCAACCGACGCACTGCGCTGGACAGGATTCTTTCGACACCGGCTAATAACCTGATCGAAGACGAATATCGTCGTCGCTTTCGCGCTGCCATCGATCAACAATTGATATTCTCGGAAGCCATCGCACAAGCCCCGACGATCGCCACAGCGTTTGATACGGCCAATCCGCTGGCCGCGGCGTTGGCTCAAATCGCACGAGTGGCATCCGTTAATGCTTCGCTTAATGCGCCGCGACAGACATTCTTCGTGACCGTCGGTGGTTGGGATCACCACGATGAAGTGATCAACAATCAGGCGCGAATGCTACCGATCGTCGCTAATGCCCTGGCGGATTTCCGGGCTATTCTGGGCGAGCTTGGTTTGTTCGATAGTGTAACCACGTTCACCATTTCCGACTTCGCACGCACACTGACTTCCAATGGCCGTGGTTCGGATCACGGTTGGGGCGGCCACCATATCGTTATGGGTGGCGATGTGAATGGCGGGCAACTATTCGGCGAGTACCCGATCTTGTCGCCCACTTCATCGCTGGATGTCGGACGTGGTGTCTATGCTCCGACGACGGCCATCGACAACTATTTTGCAGAATTGGCTCTGTGGTTCGGTGTGAGTCGTGGCGACCTGGGCGACGTATTGCCGAATGTGACGAGGTTTTACGATACGAGCAGCGCGGATGCGCCACTAGGATTCCTCACCCTCTAGCCACGTTACCAGCCGTCACCGGGCATGGTCAGAGTCCGGATCGTTTCGAGCCGATCCGCGAGCTCACGAAAGCGGAGACTATTCTCACGCCGCAATTGTCCGAGCCCGACGTCACCCGGCTCTACTAGCCCCTGATTCATCATTAGTTTATAGCCGTTCTCAAACAACAATTTGCCAATGGAGGCTTCGCTGCTGATACGCCGTTGCAAATAGGCTTGCTTGCCGAGGGCGAGGCTCTGATCCAGACAGTCTTTAGCGGAAATTCCCGTATCAGCCGGCAATTTGGCCAACACATTCGCAACCACCTGATAAGCTTCGACGAAAGGCAACAGCGCAGCTCGCGAGACCAGTGGCGCGAAATGACGAATCCGCTGCCGTGCATAATCGTCGTCTGACTCAAGACGTGCCTGCCAATCGGCGTCATAGCGTCGCATCTCCGCGTCAACCTCACGCAAAAACTCATCGCTTGGCGCATAGAAAAATTCGAACTTGAATAAATCGCGCAGTGCTTTTGCCTCGTCAACAAATAACTCGACACGACGCTCGGATTTGTCGACGACAGACAGTAACGCGAGTTCGGCGATCGCCTTGACGACGAAATGGTGAATCGTTGTATTGCG
Source organism: Pseudomonadota bacterium (assembly GCA_038533315.1). Taxonomy (GTDB): domain Bacteria; phylum Pseudomonadota; class Gammaproteobacteria; order Steroidobacterales; family Woeseiaceae; genus CALBPI01. The sequence goes on from JBCAZB010000003.1 coordinate 16,474, forward strand.
GTAATAGCTGGCGACCCGGTGTTGCTCTGGCGCGATGGTATAGACAACCTCGGGGCCTTCATCGAAGCGTGTCACGAGACCATCGTCACCTAATACGTCCGCAAGCGCATTCAATTGCTCTGGACCTTCGCGATCGAAATCGCTCGCGATTCTGATATCGCGCGACCTGCACCATCGTACAAAACGCAGCATCTGCTTGCCGAGCGCCAGTCGTGTCAATGCGCGTGGTGCCACGCCGAGAAGAATTGTCGATACTAATGATGCGAGTGTAATCGGCGTGACACGATTCGCCTCAACACCCACCTGTAGCGCCGTTTTTTTCAGGGCCAGCGTGTCTTCTCCGGAGGGTGGCTCAGCGAGCACCACCGGCTCGCCGAAATCAATATAGATTTTACCTAGCGGTCTGCGTAACCCGCGCAGGTAGCCCAGAAACCACTTTAGGGATTCCGGTTGCTTAACAGCACCGGATTGCTCACGCACATAGTCCTTAACGTCGCCGATCAGATCGTAATTCAGCGCGACCGGAATAATGTGCAGATCTCTTGATTCTGTCGCGTGAGCAGCCTCCACCACGTATTTCAGGATGCCGTAGCGCGGCGGCATCAGCTTACCAACCCGCGAACGGGTACCTTCGAATGCCCAGGTCAATGGAAAACGTTTTTCAAGCAGATAGCCGATGTACTGGCGAAGTATCATTTTATACAACGCGTCGTCCTGGAAACTGCGTCGAATGAAAATACCTCCAGAGCGCCGAGCCGCGTAACCCAACCCCGCGAATGCCATATTGACGCCACCGAGTAAATGCGGCACAGGAAAATCGTTCTCGAACAACATCGAGTACACCGCAAACCCATCAATATGCGTCTTGTGTGTCCACAGCAACACAGCAGGCTTGCCACGAACGATCTCCTTGACGCGTGCCAGCGCGTCCTCGTCGATCACAAACTCGGGCGAGTAGCCCATGCTGATCACTTTGCGGTTAAAAACGGCCAGCACGTCTTGCCAGAAGGTTCGCGGTATTGCGATCAACTCGCTGAAGATGGTCTCAGCGCGCGCCTCGAGACCGTCGAGGGGCTCCCCGGTTTCAGCTGCCACGTTTCGCAACGCGTCCTGATAGCGCTTGCTTGACTTCAATCGTGTTGCGACACGTCGCGGTACCTTGTAGCGACCACCACGTATCTGTCGCTCCGCTATGTCGAGCGCCAGTCCCGCCTGATCCGCCACGAAATAAGCGAGTGCGGCAGGTTTCGCGATACTCCCACCCTGCTGCTCGAATCGTTGCCTGAGCGCACCGAGCGTTGCAGGCATTCCTGCAATGCAGCGCGCCCGCTCCGGATATTGATTCACAATCTTCTGTGCTTTTCTCGCATTGGGTTTGCGCTCGTGAAAAAACAGATCGGTGAAGCGCGGCGCTCGTCGAGTCGCCTCATCGCCGCGGTACCAGACCACTCGAACCGGCACTACGACGGTATCGTCCGCCATCCCCAGATGCGCAATCAAAGCATTCGCGTCGATCGTCTCTTGCTGTCGTGCGATCGACAGCACGACATGATGACTGGAGGTTTGATGCGGAGGCTTTGCTGCCTCGATCCAGGCATCTAGCAAGCCGACCTCGACCTCATGACCTGCGTCCAGAATAAACAAAACAGGAGCGTCGGCAGATACGAACTGCCAGGCTTGCGCATGGGGCGTAGTCATTATTCAGCGTCGGGTGACGCCAATCGTGTTTTCTTGGCGGTCACTCTCTTCTTCTTGCGTTTTCGTGTGCCAGCATTGGCTTTCGGCGTTTTTCTTGTCTTTGACGGCGGTTGTTGACCCAGTGCGGTTAGAAACATTTCACGAACCTCCGCCACATGTTCGTCGATAGTCTCTTTACGCCATGCCGAGGTATCGACCGGTGGCAACACATCGACCTCAACCGTCGCTGCGCGAAACACAAAGTCGCCTTTTGGTGCGACATCAATCGAATTGTGGATGACGATGGGCACGATCGGCACACCCGCTTGCATCGCCAGATGGAACGCGCCTTTTTTGAATGGGTTCAATTTTGGAGTCAGCGTGCGCGTGCCTTCAGGCGCCATCACAACCGATTTGCCCTCCTCGCGCATCACATCGACCAGCGGCTGCATCGCTGCAATGGCACTCCGTGCATTCTGGCGGTCTATCAACACCGCGCCCCCCAGCTGCATGACTTGGCCAATAATGGGCATGTTGCGAATTTCTTTCTTGCCAACACCGGCCAGATCCTTGCGCAACAATTGCAGAATAATGACGACATCCGCTTTGCTTTGATGATTGAACACGAAAACTGCGGGACGTTGAGCCCAGACGTATTCTTCGCCACGGACGTTGAGATCAAGGCCAATCAACGCGCTCGCAGTCTCCGCAAAAAGTGCATAGGAAAAATTCTGCATCTTGCGACGAGAACCCGTGAGCGCGAGGATCGGTAAGGCCGCAACGAACGATGTTGCGAGGCTCCCGGTTGCCGCGATCGACCGAGCCCAACGCGTTAGCGAAGCTCGACCGCGACTGGAAAACGCCGCGGTCGGCCAACCGCGTTGGGCGCCGATTTCCTTGAGTCGACTATTGGGGTTCAGTGCCACTGGATGTCCCACTGACTCAAGCAATTCGATATCGTCCGTGCTGTCCGTGTAGAAAAAACTCGTCGCTAACGTAGCGCCGACACTATCGGCGACTGACTGCGCCGCAACGACCTTGCCCGGTCCGAAACAGGTTGGCTGGATCACGCGACCGGTGAATACCCCATCTTCGACTTCAAGCTCCGTGCACCGTATTTCTGCAATATCCAGGTCGGTCGCTGCCGGACGTACCTGATAGGGAGTGGCCGAAGACACGATGGCGACGGTATGCCCTTTCGCTTGATGTGCTTCGATCAACGCTCGGGACTCTGGATAAATTGCACGAGCGATATGCTTGCGGTACATCAACTCGGAGAATTCAATGAAGTCTTGCTCCGGCGTGTCACGCATAAATTGCATCGTCGCCGCCATCATCGCGGAAAAACCCAGGTCGCCCAGGCCGAAACGTGTCATGGCGGCAGCCATCTTGCCGAGCTCAGCTAGCGAAAAGTCGCCTCTGGTCAATTGTTGCCGCAAGTAAGCGATCGCGGAGAAACCGCTGATAATCGTGCCGTCAAAGTCGAAAAAGGCGCAAACTTCAGGACCCGCCGGGGACTTCTCAATGTCCGCTAGCAGGCTTTCTAACATTCTGTTTTTCAATCGATTAATTCCAGGCTGTTGAAGCGCAATCGCGTCCCAAAGCATACTACAGACGTCACACGAGCGTGAATGTCACGTTTGTGTGACAACGCTTGTGGTAACCTTTTGTTCGACAAGACGTGCTGCCGCGGATCGGGGCCTGCCGCAGGAGTTCCAATTTATTTTCATTGGCGTTCATCGCCAAGGCTCAAATATGGCTGCTTCTCTTCAGTCTATCCTGCTAGTCGAAGACAACCCGGCGGATGTCGAATTGTTCCGCGCGCGACTTGGCGCTTCCAACCTGCCACAGGATTTTCGTCTCGATACTGCCGATTCACTGGCATCCGGACTACAGCGCGTTGGAGAGTTCGACTACGACCTCGTTTTGCTCGATTTGATGCTACCCGATAGTGAGGGTGTTGAAACATTCGAGCGAATGTTCCAGCGCCAACCGACGATACCCATCATCGTATTCACCGGCGTCGCCGACGAGCGTATTGGTCGGCAAGTCATATCACTTGGTGCACAAGACTATATTCAGAAAGATCAAGTCAGCCTTCGAGGTCTTGGCCAGCAGCTCGCGTTCGCCATGCGACGACGAGAGGCCACGGCATTTATTCAGGAGCGCGTGCAAGCCGACAGCATCTATTGGATTGCTGACACTGTGGCGGTCGAATTTAATCAAATCCTGTCGGATTTGATAAGTAATCTGAATAGTATCGAAGCGCCACTGAAGGATGAGCCCGAGGCATTGGCAAACGCCCGGCAGGCTTCTCAGCATGCATTGGCGGGCGCGGATATCATGCATTTGCTACTCGCCTTGGCACGACCTGCATCGAATGCACATCGCGCGCCCGTATATGCACTCATCGAAAAGACGCTGGAGTCCATGCGTCAGCAATACGGACAACAAGTCGATGTCATGCTTGCTGACCATCCCTGCACATGGACCACAGTGTTTGATGATGCGCAACTTCGGACAGTACTGCTTAACATTGTCGCCGGCGCTATAGGACAGGTATCCGGGCCGGTCAAAGTGTCGATTCGTTGTGCTGAAGAGCACCGCAACACGGTTAATCGTGCCAATGGCCTCAATGTCCAGAGCGGTGACTGTGTCTCGATACAAGTTACCGCGACCGGCGTACGGCGCCACGATGAAGGCCCTGCGCCACTCAATTTTGCGAAACAACCTGGCCACGAATTGGTCAAACGCTTCGTCGAAAAATGTGGCGGCGAGTTGTATTCACGCGTGCACCCGGTGCTTGGCGTGACGGTCGAGTTGATGTTACCCCGCCAGATTTCTGCAGCGTCGTCGGATATCGTGCAAACCTATCAGCAACGCCTCGACGTCCGTTCGATCAATGTCTTGTCCGTCGGCTTAAGCGCCACATCAAATAGACATTTGAACGAACAAATCAGCATGCTGGGTTACCGTGTAGCAAGTACCGACAATCTGGAAGAAGCAGTACAGACGGTCGCCAAAGGATTTCGTTGCGACGTTATCGTGATCGACGACCACACTGTTGAGTCGCCCGGCGCGATGACTGGCCTTTCCCGTATTCTCGACTATGCGTTCGAATCCAAACTGTTGGTTGTGTGCCGCGACAAGGCGCTGAACGAGGAAATTCGGCACGCGTTACCAATGCCTGCCACAATTCTTGTTGCACCCGAAACTCTCGCTGAAATTGACTCCGGAATGCGTAACGCTTATTACGCCGAACTGGACGCCTGATCGTGTCTGAAGAAATACGAAATATTCTGGTTGTCGACGACGACGAATATGATCGTCTCGCGATGGCGAGAGCGCTTGAGAACTCGCGATACGCGCTGGCCGTAGATATGGCCGTGGGTGGCAACGAAGCGCTTGCAGCACTTAAGAACCGGGACTACCACGCGATCATTACCGACTTCCAACTGCCGGATATCACAGCAGACCAGTTAGTTGTCAATCTGGCACCGCAAATTCGCAACGGGCTCGCGATCATTGTGGTTGCAGGGGTGGGAGATATTCGCAAAGCGGCCAAAGTGTTACGGGATGGCGCGCACGACTATCTGGTTAAAGATGATGTCAACGCCGAACGAATAGAGCTTGCGCTCAGCGCGGCTTGGCGCACTGTCGAGCTGAACATGGAGCTCGAACGGCAACGATTGGAGTTACTGCGCTCAAACCGCGAGCTGGAGCAATACGCGGTACTTGCGTCTCACGACCTGAGACAGCCGTTACGCACAGTTCATGGTTTTCTGGATTTGCTGCGGGAACATGCACCCGATCTCGACCACACGGCAAACCGCTACCTCAGGCAAGCCATGGAGGGCGCGAAACAAATGAGCGTCTATGTCGATGGTCTGCTACAAATTGCCAAGCTACGGCATCAGCCCGATGCGTTCGCAGCATTTAGCAGCGAAGAGGTTGTGGCGATGGTGTTATCGGGGTTACAAGATCTGGCGCGATCCGCCAAAGCGACTTACACCTTCGGCACACTACCTACCCAATTCGGTACAGAGCATCAGTTTCATCAGGTGTTGCAAAATCTCATTACCAACGCCCTGCTACACCGAGACAAGACGCGCGCACCAACTATCGAGGTTGCGGCCCGTTACGAACGCCCTCTACCTCTTTCACGACGTTCGAGCAGTAACGAACGTATGGGTTTCTGGCGCTGGAGTGTGACCGATAACGGGCCGGGCGTTGCTGAAGTAGCGCATGAATCGATATTTGATATGTTTCAGCGGGCTGATAGCTCGTCGAGCGGGCCTGGTTCGGGTATTGGACTGGCTGTTTGCCGAAAAATCGTCGAGACCCACGGCGGCCAGATTTACGTCGACTCGGACCATCATGATGGCTTGCGTATTTGCTTTACGTGGCCAGGCCCGATTGCCGTCGAGCAAGCTCAGGTCGGCTAGCGCACCGCGGTTAGTTATCAACCGCACGAAAACGTGAACTAGCGCACAAATCTGACTGAAGTTACTCAATTTTTCACGACATCGACCGGTTCCGAGACGTCTGTCTTATGGTCAATGCAGCTTTCACGTTATTTTTATCGTCGATTTATGTCGGGACGATAAGGAAATGCCCGGTCGTGACTATTGAGACGATAATCCTGACGGTCGGCGTCGCGCTGTATCTGGTGCTGGCTGGCGTGCTGTCGGCTGGACGCGCGCAGCTAGTGCATGGATTCGCGCACTGGCTCATGCTCGCATTGGCGATTTGGGTCACAGGCGGCTGGTTGCTGGTTAATGCGACAAGCCCGAGCATGTTGGATGTTGCGCTGATCATCATCTTTATGGGTTCCGTGCTAGTGCCGGTAACGGGCTTGATGGTGGTCACGCATGTGTCTGCGCGCCCGCTCCCGTTGTTGGTCAGCTATTCGTTATGGGTTATTCCGGTCGCGTCTTTAGCCATCATGCTCAACCCTACGTGGCGACCAATGATGTGGTCCGAGCCGGTCGATTATTTGACGCTCGCGCACGCATTCGAGCTACAGCGTGGATGGTGGTTTAACTGGGTTCACCTGCCCTACGCTGTCGCTTTATATGGTGTAGCAGTCTTCTTGCTCGCTCGACATGCCAGGCGTCAAAGTCGAAGGCTACGATTAGAACTGTTGGCGCTCGCCTGTGTGGCACTGGTACCACTGGGCGTTGGCGTACTGCGCGCCCTGGGAATCGCACCTTGGCATACGGTGAGTGCTGCGACCGTCATCGCCGCTTTGACGCCTGCAGTTGCGTGGCTTGTGCTTCGGCATGGGGCCCTGTTCAACGATTCCATTTGTCATCAGGCGTTATTCGATCAGATGACCGACGCCGTTGTTCTGGTGGACGACCATAATCATGTGATCAGTGTTAACCCGGCCGCAGCCGACTTGTTTGATCTTGACGGCCAGCACGTGCGCGGCATTCCGTTGCAACAGACCGTCCCGACACTGGCCGCGCTGATCAACCAGTCCAGCGACGACGCCAGCAGCGAGGCGATTAGCCTCAATGGTCGGCGACTCGCGCTTCGTGTTAGTCACGTACGCCGCCCTGGTGACGCACAAGTGCTGCGCTTGTTGACCTGTCGGGACATCACCGAGACATATCGTGCGGAAGCAGCGGTGCGGCGTAATGAGGCTTTGTTCCGTACCCTGATTCACCATGCATCGAACGCGATCCTGAGACTGTCACTGGTCAACGACCAAAGCGAGTATCCCGATTTCGAGATTACCGTGGCCAACCCGCAGGGGGCACGGTTGTTCGAATCGTCGCCGGATTTATTGGTGGGTAAGACACTTGGCCGTCAGCTGTTCGGTGCGACAGCTTCAGATCGACAATACGCATTACAAAAAATCGTACCAGTGGTTCGCGAAGCACAGGTGACCGGCCGACGACAAGATCTCGAGTTTTGTTTGTCCGAGAATGGCGCGAAGTGCTGGTATCGCCTGCTCGCTGATCCAGTGGATAAGGATATTGGGCTGACTTTCATTGACATTAGTAGCGAGCGCCGCCAGCAGGACGCATTGCACTCGCAAGCGATGACCGATGCTCTGACCGAGGTACTCAATCGGCGGGGTTTCGAAAGTGCTGCAACAACCTACTTGCAGAACGCCAGTGAGACACTCAACGCCGCGTTG
>JBCAZB010000004.1:0-23327 GCA_038533315.1 Pseudomonadota bacterium
AGCGTGTGGATCAACAAAGGCGGCAACGAGAAATTGTAAATCGCATGCGCTTCGTTCGAATTGCCGCCTTTGTTGATCCACACGCTGCTGACCGGCGACTGTCGACACCTGAAAACCTGGATGATGAGCATGCCGCCTGCGCGGTTCGGCACCACGTATTTCAATTTCATCGCGTCACACGACGGCATCGGCATGCGACCGGTCGACGGACTGTTGTCGGAGGCGGAACGCACACGCTTACTCGAAACACTGACGAGCTTCGGCGGAAAGATATCATTACGTACCGGGCCAGATGGCGCGGCCCACCCGTACGAGGTCAACATCAGTCTGCTAGACGCGTTAGCAGGCACCGAGCACGGCAAAGATGATCTGCAACTCGACCGCTTTATTTGTGCCCATGCCATTATGCTCGCGCTGGAAGGCATCCCCGGGCTTTACATACACAGCTTGCTCGGCACCGACAACGACTATGAAGGCTTGGCACGCACCGGGCAATATCGCTCGATTAACCGTCATCGCTGGGATCTGACAACACTGCAAGCGCGGCTAGATGATGACCAAAGCACGCAATCTCAAGTCCTGAGTCGGCTGAAGCATCTCATTACGTTGCGTCGCAGCCAGCGCGCATTTCACCCTAATGCGGTGCAGTTCACGCTACAACTGGGCTTGCAGGTGTTCGGTGTCTGGCGTCAATCGCTAGACCGCCGTCAGGATGTTTTCAGCATCTCGAACATCAGCGCAAAGCAACAGGTGGTGGAGCTTGCGAACATCAATCTGATCTCTACCGATTATTGGCGTGATCTGATCAGCGGTGACGCGATCGATGATCAACAAACCACGTTGACACTGCGGCCCTACCAGACTGTATGGCTGTCGAATCAATAGCACTGAACGCGTTCATCGAGAAGCATCGGTTGCCCGCGGCCTATGCCACCAGCGCACACCAGCACTTTCTGCCGCACATCGAAAGCCTTACAGAACGACTCCGCCACTGCGAGGACAGACCGAGAGTCATCGGTATCAATGGTGCGCAGGGCACTGGAAAGTCCACATTGGCCGATTTAATCGCCGACTCCGTAGCCCGTTGCAGCGATAATCGCGTCGCGGTGATCTCGATCGACGATCTCTACCATACGCGACAAACACGTGAGGAGCTCGCCGCCAATGTGCACCCATTGCTCAGAACGCGTGGCGTACCCGGTACGCACGACGTAGCGATGGGTTGTGAGTTGCTATCGAAGCTGCGGTCGCTTCCGGCGGGCAAGACGTGCCTGATTCCGCGTTTCGATAAATCCACGGATGATCGTGCTGCCAAAGCGGACTGGGATCGAGTCGACGGCCCGCTCGATCTCATTATTTTGGAAGGTTGGTGTGTCGGCTCGACAGCCTGCGATGCAGGCTCGTTAGTGACAGCGATGAACGCGCTTGAAGAAGATGCCGACCCTGACAGCACCTGGCGTCGCTTTGTGAACGAGCAGTTAACGCATCAATATCCCGCGCTGTTCGAGCCACTCGACGAGCTATGGTTTTTGCGCGCGCCCAGTTTTGAGGCGGTTGCGCGCTGGCGGCTTGAGCAGGAACATAAACTCAAGGCTCGGGTCGGCGGTAAAGGCGATGGCATCATGGATGACGCCGCAGTCGCACGGTTCATTCAACACTATGAGCGCATCACTCGTCACAACCTGAGAACATTGCCGACAATTGCTGACGTTATGATTGAACTCGCAGAAGATCACAGCGCCGTGTCGAGTATTGGCTACTAAATCGACTGGTGTTCCAACGCTGCCCGCAGCTGTTTGCGGAATCGACGACTAAGCGGGACCGTCTCCCTATTGGTCAACGTCAATTCACCATCTCCTGATTCGAACACAGCCAGTTCAGCGATGCGTTCTCGATTGACGATCGCCTGGCGGTGCACGCGAATAAATCCGACCTCACCCAGGCGCTCAGCGATTTGCGACATCGTGCTCCGCAGTGGGTAGGCCTTTTGTTCGACGTGCAAGTTGACGTAGTTGCCCGCACTTTCAATCCAGTCGATATCTTCGGTCTTGACGAGAAATTCTCGTCCCAGCTTTTTGACGAGGAACCGATCGAGTGTAGGCGTCGCATCCTCGTTGGTTTGCTGTTCAGTCAGAAACCCGGCCTCTCCCTGCAGGCGCAGCATTACGAAACGGCCCAAATACACGATCGATAGGATCAAAAAATACGTTCGAAAATCCTTGAGGTATTCATAGAAAAATTCACCAAGCGGGTCACCCCAACCGTAGCCGCTGTCGAATAGCAGTGGAAAAATCATGACACGCGCCAAAAACATAATGCCGACATGCACCAACGAGAATGCCAACGAAAACCCAAGATGGGCTGGCAAGCTTACCTTCCACGTAGCAACCCGTAACGGAAAATGCCGGTCGAACCACAGCACCAAAGGGATACTGGCGAGCAAGCCGAAATGACTGGTGCCTTCCAGCACCCAAGCCATCAAGACGGGTTGGGGATGGCCAAGTCGGGCGAGATCGATGCTCTCGGTTGCCACGTTGGACAGACAGCCCACGAGCACGAGTGCGGTCAGTATCGCCAACTCAAACCAAGTGCGATGTTGCAAATACCGCTGCAAGTTCATGCGCACAGGGTACCGTGATCCGGTAGACAACCACCACCGGTTATCACCACTCGCTGTCCGTTTATCACAAACATCTCACAATCAGTCACTTAGCGCTCGAGGCAGACCACCGACACAGACATAGTCTGTGGCAGGACCAATGGAGCACACCATGACTGACACCACGACACGCCGCTACGACATCGACGCTCTGCGCGTCATCGCCTTCGGTTTGCTGATTCTCTATCACTGCGGCATGTTTTATGTCGCAGACTGGGGCTGGCATATCAAATCGGCGTATACATCGGAATGGCTACAGGAACCGATGCGCTTCATGAATCAGTGGCGGATGAGTCTATTGTTCGTCATCTCAGGCCTGGCAGTCGCGTTTGTTCGTCACCGTTATTCCGGTTGGCGACTGGCCGGACGGCGCCTATGGCGGCTGGGTGTCCCACTAATTTTCGGTATGGCGGTCGTCGTGTCTCCGCAGCCGTACTATGAGGCGCTTGGCAAAGGCATCATCGAGCCGGGCTTTTTCAACTTCTGGTGGGACTATTTTCGTGGCCAAGACTTCCCGGGCGAAGCCTGGAGCGGCGAAAACGTCGTTGTATGGACCTGGAACCACCTGTGGTATCTGCCGTATGTGTTGTTCTACACGTTGCTGACCATACCGCTCGGCAATTTGCTGCGCCGCCTGAAAGTTGATCAACTGCTACAGAATCTGCGCGGTCTATGGCTGGTGGTTGTACCGGTGATTCCACTGATGTTGTACGGCAACTTCGTATTCCCGTTCAACCCTGGCATCGAACACGGGTTCTTTGGCGCCACATACGCTCACGTCCTGTTCGGTACGCTGTTCTTCTATGGTTACCTCGTTGGCCGTGCGCCCGGCTGGTGGCAAGCGTTGGCGACGCAACGTCGCCTGTATCTGGCGATAGGACTGATTGCCTACGCAAGCCTTCGGTCGCAAGAATGGTGGGTCGCAGAGGAGCCGTCATTCGTTATTGAGCAGCTCAGTTTCCTGTCGGTCTATGTCAACCGCTGGTGCTGGATTCTAGTTCTGCTCGCTTATGGCTACCAGTACCTGAATCGACCCAGCCCGCGGGTCCACTACATGACGCAGGCGATTTTCCCGTGGTATATCCTGCACCAGACACTGACAATCGTGGTTGGCGCACAGTTGGCGTCTTTCGCACTGGGCCCGGTCATCGAACCGATACTGGTGCTGGGCGGCACCGTTGCCGGTTGTGTCGTCTTGTATGAATTTATCATCAAACGAATTGCCTGGTTGCGACCACTGTTCGGTATGCCGATCCGCACGGCGCCGCCAATGGCCGTCGAACATGACACCGAGTCGGCTCGAGTCTCGCCTGCCTAACAGGCAATAGCGGCGCACCGATGGCTATCGGTGCGCGGGTATCGTCGCGGGCAAAATATGCTCACTCATGAATCGATCGCGAAACGCATTGCGTGTTTGCCCGTCGCTGTAGTTGCCGGCAAATATCAATACGACCAATTCGAGCTCTGGAACAACAAACAACAGCTGGCCGCCGTTACCACTTGCGTAAAATGTCTCAACGGCGACGTCATCCACATTGTACGTCTGGCGCCACCACGCATAGCCGTAGTCGTCTGTAGTGTTGATCGATGACTGTGCCGCCGCCGAAGCGGTCACATAGGCCTCGCTGAGCAGACGCCGCCCTTGCCAGACACCACCATCGAGATACAACTGTCCGAGTTTCAGAAAGTCGCGCGGCTGTAACCGGATACCGCCGCCCATATAGGCCTCAAGTGTCGGCGACAGGTTCATTTGGTAGTAATCGATCCCGAGTGGCTCGGCAAAAAAACGATGAAAAAACTGCTTAAGGTTCATCCCAGCCGACCGCGCCAATACGCTGCCGACCACATTGATGCCGCCTGTACAGTAAACGCCCGCTGAACCCGGGTCGCGCACCATCGCAAGATTCAATGTGTAACGATACCAGTCGGATTCCGACTGCTGATTCTGCATCACATCTTCGTTGCCCGGCGAATCGTAGTTGCCATCATCGCAATCGAGTCCGGAAGTCATCGTGATCAGGTGCCGAATGGTTAGCGCATCTTTTTCTGTGCTCGGATTGTCGTACTGCGACACTCCACCGAATAGCGGATACACCGGTGTGTCGATGCTGTCGATAAAACCCTGCTGTAGCGCAATCCCCAGCAACGCGGACGTCAGTGATTTACCGGCAGATCGCGAATCATGCGGCGTGTCGCCATCGTAGCCATGAAAATATTCTTCTACGACTAACTTGCCGCGATGAGCAACGTGCAAGCTATGGATATACGGTTGTTGCAGTCCGGTCGGCTCGAAAGCAGCCAATTCATTGACCAGCGACAACAGCGGCGATACATCCAAACCGGACTTCGCGGGCGCCTCTGTCTGCCAACCATCGTCCAGCTCAACTGGACGTAGCAGCGATGTCAGCGTGACAGGTCGTCGGCGGGGATAGAAGCCCGGTGCCGTGGTGCGATCACGACGCGTGAACTCGAGCGTCTCTCCTGTACGGCCAAACAATAGTGAAAAGCGCTCACCGGCTTCGAGTGCGGTACCGACGATCAAATCCTCGCCGTTGCGCGCAATGAACTGCAGATCATCACCGACTTCAGTTGCCGCAGCGAAAGGCGCGAACACGCCGAAGTTCCGCTCAGGGTTTCGCAAGAATGTCGTGTAGCGACGGCTGGTTTCATAATCGTCTTCAGGGAACAGCGGCAAATTGAGCGATACGGTATCGACCAGCGGTCGAATTGTGCCAGCGAAACTACCATCTGCACGTTTGGTGAATACAGCCGGTGTTGCAGTGGGCGAGTAAGCGATTTGACCGCCCGCCTGAATCCAATGGCCTACGATCGGCTCGGAAGCAGTCGCTTGTTGACCGAAAAACGTGCCTTCGTCACCAAACGAAAACTGCCAGTCGATAGTCCCATCTTCGCGTGCACGCCGGGACACGACGCCGATCTCGCCTTGCAACCATACTTGCCAGCGATCATCCACCGGCGTCAGTGTCGCCAACCCTGCGAACGTCGGACCATAGTTTCGTTCGGCAACCCAAACGCCCTGCCACAATGCGCTGCGCTCCTGGGCTGAAACGCCATTGTTCACCAACAAGCCGAAGCTGATCAGAGCTAGTACAGCGAGTGCTCTCAAACGATCGTATCTTGGAATGCTCATTATCATCATTGTGTTCCTAGTGCAGCGATTAGCGCTGTTGTAGCCAGTTGAGTATGACCTCGTGGCCGGTTTGCATGTTCTGCCGCAGCAACCCTACAGCGGCGCGTAAGTCGTTTTTCTTCAGGGCGGCGATGATCTGCGTATGTTCGTCGCTCGCCACCCAAACATGCTGAGTTTCTCGAAACAACGCATGCTCGTAACGTCGTGTGCGCGTCATGATCTGCTCAATGAACTCGAGCAGTACACGGTTAGGACAGCCTTCCAGCAACAGGCGGTGCCAGGCATTGTCGATGTCGATCGCACGAGACGCGGACCGCGCGTTAAGAAGTTTCGTATTCAATCGCTCCAGCTCTGCTACGGTCGAGGCATCCGGGCACCCGCCCAGTCGCAAAGCCTCCGGGTCCAGCAATGGACGGACCGTATAGAGCTGTTGAAACTCATCGCAGGTCATTGGCGGCACAAAGAAGCCACGGCGTGCCGCTTGCGTGACGAGCCCTTCCGCCTGGAGGTGGCACAACGCTTCGCGTAACGGCGTACGACTAACACCTAACTGCTTCGCCAGATGCACCTCGTTGATCCGCGCGCCATCGGCGAGACTGCCATCAACGATCAACTCATGGATCGCGCTGCTGACCGCTTCGCTGATGTTCGGTTGCTGAATCTGCATACTGTATACAATATGAGAAGTCGAGACAGATCGCAAATCAGCCACATCTGCGATGCTGGAAGACATCGGAACAGTAATGCTCATGGTAGATTCTTACTTTTGAGGGAGCAGGACATGAGAATCTTGTGGCATCGGCAGCTTGCCATCGTACTGAGCCTTGTGAATGCCAGCGTATTGGCTCAGACCAACGAAAGTAGCGACATGCAGACGCGCAACAAGCAGATCGCCACCGCCTTTTATGAGCAACTTTGGAACAGTAACAACACCGATCGCTATGCCGATCTCGTCGCGGATCGCTACGTTGTGCATGACATCGGCGATCGAAAGAATCTGCAAGAAGACGCGATCGAACAAAAGAATATCGCCGACTTTTTCTGGTCACATGGGGACATGAAAGTCGACTACGATTATCAAATCGCCGAGGGCGACCTGGTCGCGACGCGGTGGCGATGGCGGTTCGAACCGACAACGTTTTTCGGTCGCTGGGTACTCGGCCCGACCGATATTCCTATCATTAACGTGTTCCGAATCGAGGACGGAAAAATCGTCGAGATCTGGAATCATCGCCACGATATCGATACAGGGATGACGCTACGATTCGTGATTAAGGGTTTTGTCATCGGCGTGCTGTTTATGCTGATACCGCTTTGGCTGCTACGGCGACGATGGCGCCGAAAAGCGATGTCGGTATCGGCGTAGCACGGTGATAATGGTCACTTTATCGGTCCGCGATGTCGTTGGACGGCGAGGTTATTCGCCGGCAATAAATCCGCCAGACTGGCGCGCCCACAGGTCGGCATAAAGGCCGCCGGCGGCGACCAATGTGTCGTGACTGCCCGTCTCGATGATACGACCCTCGTCCATCACCACTAGCCGATCCAACGTTGCAATGGTCGATAACCGGTGAGCAATCGCGATCACGGTTTTGCCCGCCATTAATTCGAACAGACTTTCCTGAATGGCAGCCTCCACTTCGGAGTCGAGCGCCGACGTCGCTTCATCGAGTATGAGGACAGGCGCGTCCTTCAGAAACACTCGCGCGATAGCGATTCGCTGACGCTGGCCACCAGATAGCTTGACGCCGCGCTCCCCAACGAATGCATCCAGACCAACCCTGCCCGTCTGGTCGGTCAGTGTTTCAATGAACTCCCAGGCTTTCGCACGGCGAGCCGCTTCAATAATCGCCGCGTCGGATGCATCCGGCCGCGAGTACCCGATATTCTCGCGAATGGAACGGTGCAACAATGAAGTGTCCTGAGTGACGACACCGATCTGCGCCCGCAATGAGTCTTGAGAAACACCCGCGATATCGATGCCGTCGATATCAATACGGCCCGATTCGACGTCATAGAATCGCAGCAATAGATTGGTCAAGGTCGTTTTGCCCGCGCCGGATCGGCCCACCAACCCAATTTTCTCGCCCGGCTCGATCGTCAGTGACAAATGATCAATCGCACCCGAGCCTTTGCCATAGTGAAACTGCACATCGTTAAACCGAATTCGCCCCTGCGTGACAGCCAGCGTGTCTGCGGACGGTGTATCGGTCACTTCGCGCTCACGCGACATCATGCTGGCGCCATCGTGCACAACGCCGATGTTCTCGAACAACGCTGAGACTTCCCACATGATCCATTGCGACATGCCATTCAGCCGCAGCGCGAGTGCGACCGCGATCGCGATGGCACCCACGGACACCGCCGACTGCAGCCACAACCAGATCGACAGGGCCGCAATCGCGAAAACCAGCACCGCATTATTGAAGTAAATGCAGCTTTGCATCACCGTAACGAGCCGCATCTGCCGATGCACGGTTTGCAGAAACCCGTCCATACCCTCTTTCGCGTAATGCGCCTCTCGACCCGCGTGCGAAAATAGCTTGACAGTCATGATATTGGTATAGCTATCGACGATTCGCCCGGTCATCAACGAACGCGCATCGGCCTGCTCCCGACTTACGGCGGCGAGCCGTGGCACGAAAAAACGAACGGCGGTCGCATACAGCGCAAACCAAATGACGAGTGGTAGCGACAGACGCCAATCCGACTGGGCGACCATAATCACCACCGCAAGGAAATACACCGACACATACACGAGCACATCGGTAACTTTCATGACGGTTTCGCGCACAGCGAGCGCCGTCTGCATGACTTTTGTAGCGACGCGACCGGCAAACTCGTCGGAAAAGAAGGACAAGCTCTGGCCGAGCAAATAACGATGCATCTGCCAACGGCCAATCATCGGATAATTGCCAAGCAACGTCTGGTGGATAACGAGCGCCTGCAACAAGACGGCTGTCGGTAGCGCAAGCAATAGAAAACCACCCATCCATGCGAGGCGTGCGCCTTCGCGCGCCATAAAGTCGGTACGATCAGCCGTGGACAGCCAGTCGACCAGCGAACCGAGGAATCCAAACAACGCGACTTCGCCAATCGCGATAAACGCACTGAGGCAAGCCATCAGCACGAGCCAGCCAACAACCGAGCGCGTATAGCGCCAACAGAAGCCTAACAATTCTGCGGGCGGCCGGGTTGGCGACACTTTGGGATACGGATCGATCCGAGATTCAAAGAAGCGAAACATGTAACACCTGCTGCACCCTGGACTCGGGGGCTTACCCAAATAATGGCCGAGCGTCGTACACAAGGCAAAGGCGGGCCAATAACAAGCAGATTGCCAATGATGCAGCTCATTGAAATCCGTTAGAATGACTGCCTCAGGTTTTTGAAACGCCCCATCAAATACAGAATGACAACAGGCAATCTCCGCAAGATGCACAGCACGCTGAACGATGTCGTGCACTACGAGCTCCCCCTGAGCGACGCTCGTGTCGACATGAATGCACTGATCGGCAGCATCATCCAGATGCGCTTCGATGGTCAGATCAATTGCATCAAGTGCGGTCGCAAGACGAAGAAGTCTTTTAGACAGGGCTTTTGCTACCCGTGCTTTCGTGATGCGCCCGAGGCGAGCGAATGCATCATACGACCGGAATTGTGCCGTGCGCACGAAGGCGAAGCACGCGATATGGCGTGGGCTGAGAAGCACTGCCTGACAGAGCAAGTCGTGTATCTCGCCAAAAGTTCCGCCGTCAAGGTCGGCATCACCCGTCACTCACAGGTGCCAACGCGTTGGATCGATCAAGGCGCGTCCGAAGCCATTGTGTTCGCGCGAGTCCCTAACCGGTACACGGCTGGCCTCGTTGAGGTCGCAATGAAGTCTTTTCTGACCGACCGCACCAACTGGCAGCGGATGCTGAAAAACGAAATCTCGACAGACGATTTGCTGGAGCGAAAACAGACGATCGCAGCGGAGCTGGATGCAGACTTTCGTCAGTACGTTACCGATGACCAGGACATCTGTGAACTGACTTACCCCGTCGACACGTTTCCAACGAAAGTGAAGAGTATGTCGTTCGACAAACTGCCCGAGATCGAGGGCGAGCTCTCAGGCATCAAGGGCCAGTACCTAATTTTCAGCGACGGTCGCGTCATCAATATCCGTAAACATGCCGGATACTTTATCGAGTTTAGCGCCCGATGATCCGAGATCACCGCGCTGCCCATTGGTTCTTGAACGAGGAATTCAGATGCTAAATCACGTCATGATTGGTAGTAGCGATATCGAGAAAACCCGCGCCTTTTACAACGCGGTGCTCGGCGTCCTGGGCGCCCGAGAGCCGATGGAGCACACCAACGACACCGGTCAAAAGCGACTTTTTTACATTCACAACGGCTCGACATTCAGCGTGAGTGAACCGATTAACGGAGAGCCTGTCACCGTTGCGAATGGTTCGACTATCGGTTTCAAGTGCGACTCACCGGAACAAATTCAGGAACTGCATGACGTCGCTATCGCGAATGGCGGGGTCAGTATCGAGGAGCCGCCAGGACCGCGGCACAGCAATATGGGCACGATGTATCTGTGCTATTTCGAGGATCCGGACGGCCACAAGATTTGCGGTATCCACAGGCCGAAAAGCTAGTACCGCGGCGGAGCTCGCTTTAGTCAGGTGCATAGCCGTTCCAGCACTTCAGATGATATAGACGTGACGGGCTAGCCTACCGCGCAGCAGTCGCAACGGGCCGAATAGCGACCGTTTGCTAACAACACGCAGCACCTTAACGTGTGCTTTTTTTGGCATATGCCATGTTCTCGTTTTCAGGCAGACTGCTGGCAGAACGAGAAAGAGCGCACTACTGATGCTGAAGACTACCCTGCCCACTGCAACTTTCTGGCTCGTGGCGAGCCTGTGTACGTTGTCTCTGCAAGCTGAAGCGAGAGACTGCTTGCCCCACTACAGTCGGGCTGCGATCGACAGTCTGGCGGTGAGTCAATTTTCAACAGAGCCTGGCGAGATCGATGCGTTGGCTATGGCGCTGAGCGGTTGCCTGGGCGAATCCGACCCCTACTTGCGCGACGATATCGGTTACACAGGACTTGCTACGTTACTGCGATCTGGCCGTGTGTCGGCAGCGACGGTTCGATCGCTCGACCAGCGGCTGCGCCAGCAATTGCAATCGGGCGATGACAATGGCTACCGACAACCGTTCGCGGCGCTGGCGCTGGCAGAAGTCGTTCGTGCAGACCGCATCGACGACCTGCTCTCAGCAGATGAGCGCGACGCGATCGTCCGCATCGCGACAGCCTACGTCCGCGATATTCGCGACTATCGCGGTTTCAGTGACCACGAAGGCTGGCGGCATGGCGTCGCCCATGGGGCTGACCTATTAATGCAACTAGCGCTGAACCCGCACCTTGATGATCAACACATACCCGGGCTGGTTGACGCGGCATTAAGCCAGGTCAGCGCCTACGACAATCACGCGTATATCCATGGAGAGTCTCGCAGGCTTGCGCGACCCGTGCTGTTCGCTGCACAACGTGAGGTACTCACGGCAGATGACTGGACCAAGCGCTTCAATGCGCTCACACAGCCCGACGGTAGGCCTTGGCAAAACGCCTACCGCAGCGAATCGAGTCTCGCGCGCCTGCACAACACACGCACTTTTCTGTTGAATGTTTACGCCAGTATTGCGGAGTCCGAGAATCCAATATTTGAACCGCTGAAACAGAGTGTGCGCGGAGCGCTCGCGAGTCTGCCCTGACAGACGCCGACTGCGGTCTATCGCACAGTTTTGGGACCCTTCGCGTGCTACCGTGTAAGCAGGTTTTGGGGGATCAGCGATGTCAGACGGCTTCTTTAGCGGCATTTTCAAAGCGATAGCAAACGCATTCACGCAAATGCTGGCCGCATTTGCTGTCGGTACCGCTGTCGCCGCACCCGTCTGCTGGTACTACGGATTACCGCTCATCCTGTCGTTAGGTGGCGGACTTATCGTCATGGGCGTTTGGTTGGCACTGCAGTCTGAAAGCTCGTTTTTCTGAATCAGCGGAAGTCGATAATGTCGTGCCGTCAGTAGCAACCATCGCTGCAACACCGGGTCGTAGTCAGACGGTACGTAAATCCAGCGTCGTCGGGAACTCCGGATTGACCGGCACTTCTTTCAGCACATAGCTCGCCGGCTGATTGCGAACCGTTGAGAAGCGCGCCTGACGCCGCCCGTCAGCCTCCAAAGCATTTACCGTATGGCAGATCATCGAAAGACCCCGGGTCTTCGACACCTTCTGCTGTCGAATCGAAACTCTATGTACAGCCGCAATCGGCGTCAGCGTCAGAATCTGGCGCATCACCACAAGCTGCCAACACCGCGCTGCCGAGCGCTATTGCAAACCATACGTGCTTCATACCGTCGTTTCCCTGTGAAATCGCTGGCGCATTTGCTGTCTATTGACCAATCCGAAGCATCTTTCGCTATCCTTGTTGATATGGAAACACTGCTGACCTTCGCAATCAATGCCGTACTGACCGGTGGCGCACTATGGGTCGCCGGCCGCATAACCGCGACACCGATCGCCGGTAACGCAGCCGTGCTGACAGCGCTCGGCGCATCATGCGCTGGTCTCGTGCCTGGTTTTGGTTGGGCGCTGTCATTCGTCGTGCTATTCGTACTGCTGAAACAGTTTACTCGCGCAGAAGTGTGGCCAGATCTCATCCTGCTCGTCGTGGTCTCCTGGGGTGTTACGGTGCTTGGCAGCATATTTCTCGGCGGTTTGATCGCTGGAGTGCTGTAGCCACTTTCACTGCCGAGCCGAATCGATGGCGTCGCCAGGAACAGACACCCTGAACCCGTTATGTCAACATCGAAACGCTATTCTTGCAGTACAATCAGCTGGTCTTGAGCAGACGAGTAAGATCATGGACACGACGCTGAACAGGCGCAGGCGAGTCCTTGCGCTAGTTATTTCGTTACTAATCAGTTCAGTCACTTTAGCGGTAGAAATAGGACCCAGTGACGACCTCGAAGCGGCCGTTGCCGCGCTCACCCCCGGCGATGAACTGGTTTTGCAGGGTGGCACCTACGCCTTCAATGAGAACGTTACGTTGTCTGCCAATGGCACGGTCGCGCAGCCCATCTTGGTGCGTGCCAAAGCCGGTGAAACGCCGGTCATCACGCAGGCAACCACCAACCACAATGTGGTCGAGATAAATTTATCGAGCTACCTGACAATCCGTGGCATCACGTTCACCGGCGGCTCACACGGCATTCGCTTGATGAACTCCGACTACGTAACCATCGAAGATTGCGAGATCTACGAGACGGGTGATGTGGCGATCTCAGCTAATGCCGGCGGCACCTACGAAGGCCTTGTGATCCGCCGCAATCATATCCATCACACCAACGGCACTGGCGAGGGCATGTACCTCGGCTGTAACAACGATAACTGTCGCGTTGCGAATAGCATTGTCGAATCCAATTACATTCATCACACCAATCGGAGCAGCGTTTCGCAGGGCGATGGCATAGAGCTTAAGGAAGGTAGCTACGGCAATGTCATTCGAAACAATGTCATACACGATACCGGCTACCCGGGCATCATCAGCTACAGCACTGTCGGCAATGGCGCTCAGAATGTGATCGAAGGCAACGTCGTCTGGAATTCGTCAGACAACACCATGCAAGTCGCCGCAGACGCCATTATTCGCAACAACATCATTCTTGGCAATGTGGCCTTCCAGTCACACCAGTCCGGGCGTCCGTCCAACATCGAATTCGTTCACAACACTATCGTCAATACTGGCTCCGGTGTCGCCGTGCGAAATGTAGTGGGTCCTGTGTTGATCGCCAACAACGCTATCTACACGCAAGGCACCGCTATCCGATTGATCAGCGGCAGCATTAACCAAGTGACTGTCGCCGGAAACGTCGGCGCAGGCGGCATGTCCGGTGGAAGCGGTGGATACACGAGCGGCAATGGCCTTGCAGCCGATACGGTCGGCGGCAATTACAACGGTGCACCACCGTTGGACGTCTTTCCATCAACAGGCAGCGCACTTATCAATGGTGGTGATACAACGTACGTCGTCAGTACTGACTTTAATGGCACACCGCGCGCCGGTAGCGCCGATGCCGGCGCCTATCGGTTCGACAGCGACGGCAATCCCGGCTGGCAGATCACCGCGGATTTCAAAGACGCAACTGCTACGATTGCGCCAATGCCACCGGAGAACCTGGAAACGGACTAGCGACACCCATCACGTCAGTGAACGAATGGCAACGGTCATCGCTACGGCGCGAGCCATGATTGTTGATCAATCGATTTACACTAGGCGGTGAGGATACGACAGTGGCCCAGATGCGAGCGCACGCAATGACCAGCGATCAGAATAACTCGAGAACGTCGATTGTGGAGCCGAAGCAACAACGCGCCAAGGCGACCTACCAAGCATTGCTCACCGCCGCCCAGGAAATTTTGGCAACCGAAGGCTTGTACGCTCTCAACTCCAACGCAGTCGTCACGGCAGCTGATGCGACGCCACCGACCTTCTATCGATACTTTAAAAACAAGCAGCAATTACTGCATGTACTCGGTCAACGTTTAATGGCCGTCCAGAATCAGGAACTCGAGGCGGCCACGGCTGACGTGCGACACGATGACTATTTCGGACAGATACTCGCCACACTGCAGGCGACCTATGAGGTGACGGTTAGGTTTCGTGGCGCGCATGCGTTATTGCTAGCGCTCCGCACAACCAGCGAGCTACAACACATACGCCTCGAATCACACAATGCGATGGCAGCGGCCAGTGCTCCGGCAATCGCAGCCGCTAGACCTACCCTGTCGGACGATGAGGTATTCCGACGTGCACGACTCGGTGTAGAGCTCGGCTACGCCGCGATCGAGATGCTGCTCGAACTGCCCAAACTCGACGCCGCGCGCATTCTTCACGCCACAGCAAACGGCACCCTGGCGATGTATCTTGCCGACGACCAGCGTTGATTCATGGCTACTGAGCAGCAGCGGCAGCGCACCCTGAGAAATCGAATTCATCTTTCAGTCGCTGCGCCCACTTTGAATTCAAGGCATTGAATCTGCAAGCGTACTTGCCGGTTAGTGCTGCGTCTTCCAACTGACGCGACAGTCTGGCAGCTCGCAGTGCGATTCGATCCCAATCCGGCGCCAACTCGACAGCTCGGGCCACCAGCGACGCCGCGCGTTTCGCGTCGTCCTCGCGCGCTGCACGAAACAGTAACTGTCGAGCGAGGTTGCGATCGTACAGGGCAACAAGCTCACCCACTGCGCTTACCGGGGCAAAGTCGACCCGGAGATCGATATCGACTGGCCAACCCTCCTTGGTTGCCACCAGCAACGCGGCCGACGATACGCCGATCGATTGTCCACCGGCATTGTGTCCGGCGACCAAACCCGCCAATAATCGCTCAGCCAGCGGACCGCTACTGGTTTGATACGCGGATAGCATCGCGGTTAGCACCGATTGGGTCTGCAGACCATTACCCTGAACAGATACGAATGGCGCGGCGCGATGACCAGCATAAGCTTCGGCGCGCGTGCCGGTGTGCGCCGCAGCAGCGCCGTTGGCCGCTACAACAGCAATCTGGCGATAAGACGCGTCCATACCATCTAGGCATTGCTTCTCGGCAGCCAGAGCTTGCTTAATCGCCGCGTCGAGGTCATCGCTGAACGGCAACAAGCGCAGCAACGTGCCTTTGTGGCAAGGATTGGTTTCGAACTGAGACACGCCAGCACCGACGGCGTACTTGGCGAAAGGAACGCTGCTCCCAACCGCCAAATTGTGCGTTGCGACAGCCACACCGCAGATACCAGTGTCACGCTCGCAAGCCACGATCGACAGGGTCGCTGCCGCGTTGTGCATAGCGCCCAGGACCAGCGCTGTGATTAAGCTCCGCCACCAAACGGCCGCGTAAGGGCGCGAATTATCTGTTAACTCTGCTCGCATGTCCTACTCCATTTTCATTCGGATCGTCTGGAGTTGGACGCCGAACACGCCGTGGTGTTACCGAAGCAGGATTCTGGCTGTGGCCGTCAGAAAAGCTCGTCAAGTCTCGCGTAAACACGCTGTACTGATGCCGACCGGCAACCGGCGGCAAAGTGCGCCTGCACCGAACGGCGCTTTTCAGTTTCGATCTCAACACGGGCCGACACATCGGACTGTAACCGTCGTAGATCCGCCTCACTGGTGACTGCCATTTGTGAAATCGCGCCAACGAACTTGTCCGGATCCATCTTCGCGTGTTTATCGTAGATCGCCTTATAGCGCTGAGCATGTTTGCGTTCCACATACGTCCGATCGCGCTGCACTTCGTTAGCGAAGGTGCCTGCATACGGATCGGTCGTGTATTCAGTGACCACATAATCGAATGGCACCGGATTCTCGATTTCGTTCTCACAGAATGCCGAATAGCCCTGTAGATAGATGACAAAGAAATTCTCTTTGTAAAATTCCGACGTTTCCAACCGCAGGATGTCCTTTTCCAACTGTCCAATAACCCCGGCAAACGTGTTTGGCGATATCATCACCGCATCAAGCGAATCGCAATCCGGGTGCAATGTGCTATCCGGAAAGCTGCACCGCCGGCATACCTCACCCAATCGATTGTAGACTTTGTTGTCATCATTGAAATAGCTGGCCCGTTCGACCAGTGCCGAGAAATCACGCGTGTAAGACGCGAGCTCAGACTTTGGCAATCGTTCACCGACGCCAAACTTATAGGTCATACAAACGCAGTAGTATTCCGCGTTGCCGACGCTTGGATTCGAGGCGGATGCCTGGCTGCAGCTGTCGTAGAATGGGGCGAGCTGCGGATATTCTGGCAATGCCTGCAGGTTGACGAGCTTATCGCGTCGTCGAGCGTCGTCGCTCGAGTTTTCCATTGCGGACACAACGTCATACAACGAAAGCAACTTTGATTGGTCTAGCTGTTTCGTCTGCAACACGCGGCTCTCAAATCGGGTGGCGGTAATCAAACGACCCAAATCGTCGTAAAGGCGCAGCATGAGCCTGCGCGAACTCGGATCCTCTTCGAACGCAATCGGAAACAACAGTCCGCGCGTAACTCGCGGCTCACAACCTTCGCCTGTGCCAGGTGCTACCTTGAGATGCATCAGATAGCCGTCTTCGCTACGGTGAGATTCCATCAGATCGCCGACGCACAGCGTTTTGATATTGCCTCGAAACTTCAGCTGGTAACCGTTCCGAATACGTTGGAAATCGCCCCTGGCCCGGATCTTTGCATACACCGAACTGTGTGGATTCCAACGAAACTCGTTCCACAATGGCGTGCGCACCAGACCAGAGAAGACGTCGCCGTCGTCATCCACAGGGCTATTGACCACCGCCGGTTTAGCTGCAGGCGCCGGCTGCGGGGCTGGGAGTTTGGGTTTGGCCGCTGCGGCAGCGAGCAGTTTCTGGCGGAGCGCGTCACAGTCGGCTGCGATCGGAGCGATGACGGTGTTGTATACGGTGCGCGGGTCTGACCCGGCTCCGCGTATACGATGTGTTAATGCGGTCTGGGCACGTTGCAACACGGCGCGTTGATCGCTCATACCGGCAATCTGATCATTGACGATCTGTTGCCATTGTTCGGCGTCGCGGAGCACCGCCGACAATTGGGTGTCGCCACCGCCAGCGGCGCCCGCATACTGCATGCGAAGCGTATTGGCGTAAAAGCAATACGCCGCGCGTTCGCCATCGCTGTCAAAAGCAGCCAGTTCTCCCGCAGCCTGTGCGATCGAAGACAAACCGACTAGCACAACAATAAACACGAAACGCATCATCCCACTCCCTTCCCTGTTGCTGGCAGCATACCCCAGCCTCGGCAGCCTATCAGTGCAAACTTAAGGCTGTCAGGACCGTGTCGTGTTCAGACCTTCTCGAGCTGCCGCGACACCAACCGTTCTCCAGATTTTACCGGGCAGGCAACGATCTACTGCGTATTTCTGCCATTCTCAAGAGTCTGTCACCAGACCGGACAATCTTGTTCGTCAATGGCTCCACTCTCGGTCGGAGCTGACCCTCCAGCAGCAGTTCATCCCCTCGACTTGATCGCCCGCTTCTATAATCGCAAGATGTTATAATATAACGTTGCAACACACATCGGAGGTTATGCCATGGCCGCCAGCCCGCAAACGCTACTCCCCGTAACCGTCCTTTCTGGTTTTCTCGGTGCCGGAAAAACGACAGTTTTGAGCCACGTACTGAATAACCGCGAAGGCAAGCGCGTCGCCGTTATCGTCAATGACATGAGCGAAATCAATATCGATGCGGCTATTGTGAATAACGACGTATCGCTCAACCGCAGCGAGGAGAAGCTCGTCGAGATGAGCAATGGCTGCATTTGCTGCACATTGCGGGAAGATTTGCTGGAAGAAGTTCGTCGACTGGCCGACGATGGTCGGTTTGATTACCTCTTGATCGAGTCTACCGGTATCTCCGAGCCGCTGCCGGTCGCAGAGACGTTTACATTCGCAGACGAAGACGGCATTTCATTATCGGACGTCGCCAAATTAGACACGATGGTGACCGTCGTTGATGCCGTCAACTTCCTGAAAGACTACGATGTCGCTCAATCACTGCAAGATGCAGGTGAGTCCCTCGGAGAGGAAGACGAACGTAGCGTCACCGATTTGCTTGTCGATCAGGTCGAATTCGCGGACGTCATATTGATCAGCAAGACCGATGTTGCGTCTGCCGAGGATGTAGAGCGATTGAAAGCAGTTCTGCGAACGCTCAACACAACCGCACGCATCGTTCCGATCGCTCATGGCGCCGTTGATATCGATGCCATTCTCGACACAGGCTTGTTCGATTTCGAGCAAGCACAGCAGGCGCCCGGTTGGCTCAAAGAGATGCGCGGTGAACACGTGCCCGAAACCGAAGAGTATGGGATCGGTAGTTTTAGCTACACCGCTCGCCGGCCATTTCACCCCAAGCGATTCTATGACTTTCTCCACGGCACCCAGCGTTTCGGCAAGCTGATCCGTTCCAAAGGTTACTTCTGGCTGGCAACCCGGCCCGAGTTCGCCGGCCAATGGAGTCAGGCGGGTGGCATGGCACGCTACGGCTTCGCTGGATTGTTCTGGAAGGCAGTACCAAAATCTAACTGGCCCACCGATCCCGAGTACCTCGCCGCCATCGAAAAGATGTGGGAGGAGCCCTTCGGCGATATGCGTCAAGAACTGGTATTCATTGGTCAGGGTCTAGACCAGGCGGCGATGACCAAAGCGCTGGACGCATGCCTGCTCAGCGAAGATGACTTGCTACGCGGCCGAGACCACTGGGCAACGCTCGAAGATCCATTTCCTGCATGGGGGCAGACAGCATGATGAATTTGGGTGGCCACAGTGCCAACACAGACAACGTGACGCCGATTACCGTCAAACAACGCATTCCAGTGTTTGGTGATGACGCCAGCGTACTTGCCAATATTTATGAGCAAAACGTCGGGCTTGCTGTGTGGAATCGTCAGATGTCTGACGCGCTGCTGTCCGCGGTTGGTGAGACGCTGAAGAAAACAACACCCCCGAACATTGCTATTGCGCTTGCGCCTGACGATGCATTAGGTGCGGTAGCGGAAATGCTGTCCACGGACAAAGACAACGCGCTTTGCCAGGATGTCGCAGAGCTGGTTGAGATGTTCAGCTACCTGTTTGATGCGAAGCGAATCGGATTGCGTTTGGCCGCGTTGGACAGCGCGATGTGTCCACGTTTTCATGTTGATCGTATCCCGTGTCGGATGGTGACTACCTATCATGGCCCAGGCACGGAATGGCTACAGCACCGCAGTGTCGATCGATCGCATTTAGGCGTCGGGCGGCCCGATCGTTGCGACAGGACCGCTGGACTCTACAAGAGCGTCGACGATATCCAGACACTGACCTGTGGACAGGTTGCCATCATGAAGGGCGAAGAGTGGCCGCAAAACGGAGGCGCCGGCCAGGTGCATCGTTCACCCGCCGTCGAGAACGGCGAGCGGCGCTTGTTTCTTTCTCTGGATATTGCGACCTAGCACAATCCTGTTGCGATGATTGGCCGGAACAACAGTTTGCACAGCAACCTCCTTATAACCGATCAGGCACTCACGACTCACTAGTGAAATTTGGAGCGCGGGTTTTCTGTTTATCGCTGCTTGTAGCAGCAGCCTACCTGTTGCTGTGGCCAACCCCCGTCGCACCTGTCGCCTGGACCGCGATGGCAGATGCCGGGTTTACCGGCCCGTTCAAGGTCAATACTAAACTATCGCGTGCCAACACAATTTCTCTTGGCGAATATAGTGGACCGGAAGATATCGTCGCCGTGCGTGACAACGAACAGACGGTGCTCTTTGCGTCATCTACTCAAGGCGCCATTCTGAAAATCGATCCGGTGACCGGCGAAGTAGATGTCTTTGCGCAAACTGGCGGTCATCCACTCGGGATGGAACGCCAGGCAGACGGTACGCTGATCGTCGCCGACGCGCATCTTGGTTTGTTGGCGGTTTCTCCCGACGGTGAAGTGACTACGCTGACCAACAGCTACGACGATTTACCGTTGCTGTTCACCGATGACCTCGATATTGCATCGGATGGCATCATTTATTTTTCGGATGCTTCAGCGCGCTTCGGCGCAGAAGCGTACAGTTCTCCATTGGCAGCGAGCGAACTCGATATTCTGGAGCAAAGCGCGTCGGGACGAGTGTTGGCTTACGACCCAGCGAAAAATACGACAACTGTTGTTGCTTCAAATCTGAGCTTCGCGAATGGCGTAGCATTGACCGCCGACGGTCAATCGCTCTTGGTCGCAGAAACCGGTCGTTATCGCGTGCACAAGATTGCTCTGACCGATCAAAAGAATGACGCGCCTGTCACCATTATCGACAACCTTCCCGGGTTTCCCGACAACATTAACCGTGGCCCAGATCTGAGCGATGGGACACCGACGTATCTTTTGGGACTGGCAGCACCCCGCGTGCCTGTTCTCGACGAACTCGCGGGCCGACCTTTCGTTCGCAAGGTCATTTCGAGATTGCCTGCCGCGCTCAAACCCGCACCGGTACACTACAGCTTTGTGATGCAATTCACCGAAGACGGTCGAATCCTGCAGACTTGGCAAGATCCCGACGGCCACTTGATCACAACGACCGGTGGCATAGCGCCCGGTGACGGATACCTGTATATCTCAAGTGTCAGCGACAACAAGATCGGTCGCGTGCTACATCCATAGCGTCTCCTGCGGCACTCCGTTGGCAACATCTACCCAGATGCTGGTGGCCAAAAAATACCAGAATGAAAGCACTCAATCGCCGAGAGTGCTTTTCGTACGCAACTTAGGCAGAGACACGACCTGGTTATCGCGTGTAACGTCGCAGTAACACATGCACGCCCAGCAACACCAAGCCCAATACGCCTGCCACCGAATTGATCGGCTCGATCAATAATGCTGCCCACTCGGCTTGCAATGAAATCACCGGCGTTTTCATGGCCGAGCCAAGTACCCCTAACGAATGACTGATCGGAGATTCGAACACCAGCTCCAATAGTATGAGACCTGCGACAATCGCAGCGCGCCACGCGAGCCAATGCATCCGTCGTCGACCTGCGGCCGCCATCACGTCCGCAACAAAGGCTTCACTGTTCTGAACGACAGGCTGCTGATCAAACAACGCCTGTAAATCGGGGTCGTTATGGTCACTCATTGGCTGTCTCCATAGTCGATCAGGCGCTCTCGCAATCGCGCACTACCTCGACGAATGTGTGACTTGACGGTGCCACTCGGCAAGCCTGTCGATGCTGCGATCTCCGGATGCGTCATCCGCTCGTGATAGGCGAGTACGATACAAACGCGAACCACTGCCGGCAGTTCGGCCAGCGCCTGATCGAGATCAATGGCAGTACCCGGTGTGGCCGCTGGCGCCATAAGCTCATCATCTTCCACTGCCACATCCCAGCGGACAGACTGCTTGCGCTGATAGTCAATCCACTCGTTGACCGCGATCCGCTTCAGCCAACCGGCAAACTTGGTAGGGTCTTTTAACGACCGAATGCGTCGCCACATTTTCAGAAACACACGCTGCGACAAATCATCCGCCAGTGTTGTGTCTCCCGAAAAACGACGAAACAGACCCCGTATCCAACCCTGCCGGCGCCGCACGAGTTCCTCGAACGCATGGCGATCGCCGCGTGCGGCCAAACTAACGACGAGCGGCTCCGGGCCTTCACGATAGTGACTGGGTGATTCACGCATCGAGTGCGTTCACTCACCTGTCTTTTCGCGGCCAACGTAGCGAGAGGCAAAATACAACCCCCCACCAATGCATGCCACGAGCGCGGACACACCCATCAGCACCCAACGCGCCTCCTCGGATATTATACCGAGAAAGGCGCTGAAGATCAGGACCCCGCCCGACACACCGCCCATGATGTAGCTGCCGACCCGGAGCTCGCGCTCACTGTCTTTGCGGTCACTCTTACCGATGAGCTGCTCGACCATATCGGGGTCGATGTCGCGCCCGCTCTCAACGATACGCCGCAGCGTTTCCTGTTTGGTCTCTTTGCCCTTTACTTCGCTCCAAATGCCCGCGATCACACACGCCGCGATAAACATCCAGAACCCGAACATACCTAGATCACCCACTGTTTATTGCTCCTGATGGCTGTCTTGTTACTTATAGAGACGGGACAGGCACGCGTTTGGATGCAGGGGATCGAATTTTTTTTGAGCCAACCAGAACCTAGTGCTTCAGCGCATCAATTTTCTTTTTGCTGTCGCTCATACCCAATCGTACCGCCGCATCGTAGGCGCCGATTGCAAGCTCGATCTCACCGATCGCCAAATAGCCGTCTCCAAGCGAGTCCCACACATTAGGCATCTCGGGAAACAACGTCTTGTTCAGCGCAAATAGGTCAAGCGCCCAATGGTTGTCCTTGTCAGTACCAGACCCTAACAACCGATATCCCAAACGATTGAGCGTATCGGGATAGGCGATGTCAGGCCCGTAGTGCACACGTAGCTTCTTCGCGAGCGTCGACGCTTCGGAGATGGGCTGCTCTGCAGTAAAGTCGAGCACAAACTGGTAAACGTTCTTGATAAGAGGTTTGGGCACGAAATGGGGATCGAACAGCATTTTCTCGACCGTCCAGGCTAGCTCCACCTGACGACTGGCGGCATTGGTCGAGAAAATGATGACCGCGTCGTCCTCGGGCAACCACAAGAAATCATGGAAATAGGCACCGTTGCCACCGTTGTGACTCACAATCCTGGTATCACGATCGGATTTGAAAATGGCCCAACCGTAGGCGTAGTAACTATCTCCACCCTCTGCTTCGACAATGTATGGCGTCGTGAGTTGCCGGGTAAGTGCAAGAGACAAGATCGTGTTATTCACCAAAGCCAAATACCAGCGGTACATATCGTTCTGCGTCGAGTGAATGCCACCATTACCCTTCAGGTGCCACGATACTGCGCCATCCTCGCGAAAGCGTTGAATCATCGA
>JBCAZB010000005.1:0-20754 GCA_038533315.1 Pseudomonadota bacterium
GGTTATCGTCACAGGCGGTGGTAGTGCGTTGGAAAAACAATACGCCGACGAGATTACCAGCAACCTCGATGACGTGGTCGACCTGGTCGGCAAGACGACGCTAAAAGAATTGGCCGCTTTGATTGACCGCGCCGACGCCGTTATCTGTCCGGATTCCGGGCCAGCGCATATCGCCACCGCGGTCAACACGCCGGTAATCGGGCTATACGCCACCTCTAACCCCGGACGAACAGGGCCTTCGCAACGCGCTGACTGGATCGTCAACCAGTACCCGCAAGCTTGTCGCCAGTACCTGTCGAAAACGGTCGATGACTTGCGTTGGGGACAGCGGGTTCGACACCCGGACGCGATGAAGTTGATCACGGTTGACGCGGTGGTCGAGAAACTGGATCAACTATTCGGTAGCCGCTAGTGTTCTCGCCAGCACCATCTGCGGCGTCAGCTGTTGCAGGCAATTCAGGTGTCCGAGCGGGCATTCCCGCTTGAAGCAAGGACTACAATCCAGTGCCAGCGTCAGCACATCGGCAGCGGTGGTCAACGGCGGCGTGAAGTCCGGCGAGGTTGATCCGTACAACGCAATGACGTGTGTGCCGACCGCAGCCGCCATATGCATCAAGCCGGAATCATTGGTCACCGCAATCTCGCAACCGGCGAGTAGATCGACTGCCTGCGCTAGCGTCGTCTCGCCACACAAATTTGTTGCGGCTCCATCGCTCGCCGCGACGATGCTGTCACCGGCCGGTCGGTCAGCCGGGCCGCCAACAATACAGACCTGAAAGCCGCGATCACGCAACGCACTGGCCAGCGCCGCGAAATGCGCATGCGGCCAGCACTTGGCCGGGCCGTATTCCGCACCCGGCAGTAATGCGATAGTCGGCTGGTCAGATTGCAGCCCAAGCGCGTCATGGACGGCGCGCTGCTCATTAGCGTCGCTCAAGAGTTTCGGCGTTGGCAACGATGCCGGTAATGGCTGGTTGCGCTTCAAGCCTAAAGCGACAAACCGTTTGACCGTCTGATCCAGCACGGAACGATCGAAAGGCCGGATATCGTTGATCAACCCAAATCGCATCTCGCCACGAAAACCGGTGCGCTGTGGCACGTTTGCATGCCATGGCACCAGTGCGGCCTTCGCCGATCTGGGCAACACGATTGCCTGACGGTAGCCTTCCGCTCGCAAGGATCGTCCGATACGGCGTCGAGTACCCAGCCCGAGCTCACCATGGCCGATGGGCAGCGCGATACCACGACGGACTTCTGGCATTCGCGCAAGCACTGGCAACGACCACGGTGGCGCCAATACGTCTATCGGGCCCTGTGTGTCGATCTGGAGCTGTTTGAACAGCGACTGCGCCATGATCATGTCGCCTACCCAAGACGGGCCGACTACCAACGTTGGCGCAGTCACTAGTCGGAGATTTCCGCCAGATACTGTGCGACACCTGTTTGCACGGTGCGCATGTCGCGCGTGTAACCGACACCGCGTAATTGCGTCAGATCCGCCTCAGTGAAGCTCTGATAAGCACCCCGCAAATGATCCGGAAATGGCATGTATGTCATCGTGCCGCGGCCGTGATAGTCGATCACGGCCTGCGCGACTTCATTGAAGGTTTGTGCGCGTCCGGTACCGCAATTGAAGACACCGCGAACCTCTGGGTGTTGAAACATCCAGACGTTGACGTCGACGACATCGTCAACGTAGACAAAGTCACGTCGTTGTTCGCCATCGGCATAACCGTCATTGCCCTCGAACAATCGTACGCTGCCCTGATCGTTTAGCTGATTGTTGAAATGAAACGCAACGCTCGCCATGCTGCCTTTATGTTGTTCACGCGGCCCATAGACATTGAAATACCGCAGTCCGACGACCTGCGTCCGTAGCGAGGTCGCATGTCGGCGGTAGTACTGATCAAAGAGCAGTTTCGAATAGCCGTATACGTTGAGTGGTTGCTCAAATCGTGGATGCTCAGAGAAAGTCTCGCTCGCCCCATAAACGGCAGCCGAAGAAGCATAAATAAAAGGCACGCTGGCACGCTCGCAAAAAGACAATAGCTGCTTTGAGTACTCGAAGTTGTTGCGCAGCATGTAACGGCCATCCCATTCAGTCGTCGTCGAGCAAGCACCTTGATGGAAAACGGCAGAAATTGGTCCAAAAGCCTCAGAGTGCGTGAGGCGTTGCTGGAAATCGTCGCGATCCAGATAGTCGGCGATATCGAGATCGACCAGGTTTTGGAATTTGTGTCCATCGGTCAGATCGTCGACAACCACAATGTCTTCGCTGGTCTCGCGATTCAGGCGCCTGACCAGATTTGCTCCGATGAACCCGGCACCGCCGGTGACGACGATCATGCGAGTTTTACTCTCACGGGGATGTTGTCACCGCGCCGTCGCGGTCGCTATTGGCAAGCACATAGTAAGCGCCACAGTAAGGACACTTCGCCTCTCCAGTCACCTCGACAGGTATATAGACCCTCGGATGCGAGTTCCACAACATCATGTCGGGCATCGGACAGGACAAAGGGAGGTCGCTCGCTTGCACGATGTATCTGCGTTCGGCATTGGCGCGTCGCTTGTCGGTTGCCGCACTGGACTCTGAACTCACAGGTCTATTCCTTAAAATTGTTGATTCTCTCTATTATACCGTTGTTGGGTGTTGCATCTGAAGCCTGTCCTCACCTTATCCATCGGCTTGACCGAGCCATTGAGTCCACGCTTTTTCAATCAATGCGCGCGGTTGCGCCAGTTCATCGTGCCCAATCAATGCTGCGTCCCCGTTTAGCGCCAGCCGGTGTGAGGTCTCGCGTAACGCGCGGTAAGCATCCTGCAACGCGCTCGCTTGCTCGGTTGTAATCACCTGCGCTCCAGCAAGACTATCCAGTTGACGAATATTGTCGCTCCATTCTGTCAACGCTGGTTTTTCCCGAGCATGCGCGAGTAGCAGATACTGGACGATAAATTCGAGATCAGCGATACCACCGCGACCTTGCTTGAGATCGAACTGCTCATTATTGGTTTGTGAAAGATGCTCGCGCATCCGTCGCCGCATCGCTGCGACCTCCTGACGCAGGCCGTCACGCTGCACATACTGCGTCAGAATCTGGTGGCGGATCGCCTGGAATCGTTGTGCAATGTCAAGATCGCCAGCGACCGGTCGCGCCCGGGTAAGCGCCTGGTGCTCCCACGTCCAGGCGGACTGTTGCTGGTAACGTTCGAACGCATCGAGACCTGAGACCAGGAAACCCTTCCGGCCGCTGGGGCGAAGACGCATGTCCACCTCATACAGCTGGCCACTACCGGTCTGGGCGCCAAGGAAATTCACGAGTCGCCGAGCAAGCCGCGCAACGAACCGCTGGTTGTCAATGGGTTGCGCCCCTGTGGTATCTCCATCAGGCAAATCGTGCAGGAATACGATATCGAGGTCGGAGCCATAGCCGAGCTCCAGTCCACCGAGCTTGCCATAGCCAATGATCGCAAAGCGCTTGTTCGATACATCCGCCCCGGCGGGCAGGCCGACACGACTCACGAGGTCATCCCAAGCTATGTCGAGGCAGGCATCGAGGATCAGCTCAGCGACATCGCTGAGGTGATCGCTGACTTTCATGATCGGCAGATAGCCCATGCAATCGGCAACGGCGATATGAAACCAGGCGGCCTGTGCAAATCGGACCAGGATAGCGATACGCTCCTCGGTATCCTCGCCGGCGCATTCTTCGAGCGCACGGGCGAGGCGCGTTGCCAGTCGATCACGATCGAATGCCCGACCCGCTTCATCGGTGTCGAGCAATTCATCCAGCAATACCGGATGTAGCGCGATGCGACGCGTCACCGATGCGCTGGCAGCAGCGATTTCGAGTAACCGTCGCATGGCACCGGGCTGTTCATTCAGCAAACTCAAATACGCACTACGGCGCAGCACCGCACTCGCAATGGTCAGCACGCGCTCGGTCACCGTGACTGCATCACTGCGCTGCGCCACACCACACAGCAAATTTTCAAGAAAAGCGTTCACGCGATCACGCGCCACGGTATCCAGTCGACTGCGCTCACAGGCTTCCAGAAACGGGTCAAGCGCTGACTGGATTGCGCCCGAGTCAAGATTTAGGCTTGCCAGTTTTGTGCGCCTTTGTCCATCCGCCGCGCCAAACCAATCCAGCGTGTCAGACGTCTCGCCACGATTGTCCGCTGTCGATTCAAGCAAATCGTCGAAAACGATCCGTACCGCATGCCGATGCGCGTTCAGTTCATTCAGAAAACCCGGCCAATCCGGTGTCTCGAAAACGATCGCCATCGATTGCTGCTGTATTTGGTTGGTGGGCAAACTATGGGTCTGGCGATCGGCGAATGCCTGTAGGCAATTTTCCGCACGGCGCAAAAATCGATAGGCAACCAGCAGTGTATCCACTGTCGTCTGATCAATGCAATCTGCGTCGCCGAGCGCGCGGAGCGCGGCAGAAAAGCGGTGTGTCTGCAGTGTCGCGATCGTACCGCCGCGAATGAGTTGCCACGACTGCACAATGAACTCGATTTCGCGAATCCCCCCTGGCCCGAGCTTCAGGTGGTCGCCCCGGTCGCGCCGCGCGACCTCCGCGCCAATCATGCGCTTCATATCGCGCAGCGAGCTCAGGACACCAAAATCGAGGTAACGTCGATAAACAAACGGCTGGAGCACTTGGCGTCGAAACTGAACAACCTCTTGCGGTAAGACATTGAGAGTGGCGCTAACAAAACGCGCCTTAATGAATGCATAGCGCTCCCAGTCGCGCCCGTGCACTTGAAGATACGTTTCAAGGGCACTGAAACTGATCGTCAAGGGACCGCTGTCACCAAACGGACGGAGTCGGGTGTCGACACGGAATACGCGACCCTCTGCCGTTCGCCGGTCGAGCAAATCAATCACAATCCGCGCTTCGCGAAGCGTGTACTCACTGGCATCGAGCGAGCGATTACCATCGCTGATCGCCGCGCCCGAGTACACGAAAACAAGATCGATATCCGATGAGAAGTTGAGCTCCCGCCCACCGAGCTTGCCCATACAAATCGCATACAGATGGCAGTGTTCGCCAGCCGCATCTCTCAGCGCGCCGTGTTTTGACTGCATACGCTGTCTCGCGATACCGAGCGCGCTCGCGAGACAGACATCGGCAAGCGAGCTTAAGCGTTCGAGGACTTCATCGAGCGGGCAGAGACCGGCGAGGTCAAACCAGGCGATCAGCAACATATGTCGACGCCGAAAACGTCGCAACGCGGCCTCGGCTTCTTCACGATCGAGCAAATCTGTGAGCTCCTGCGCGTCCACAGCAGGCAGCGTCATCGGCGAGCGCAAGAAGTGACGAACAAAAGGCATTTCGCGCAGGATCGTCTCGCGAACGAACTCGCTCGCCAACAGACCCCGCCATAGTGTCCAGAAGCGCGAATCTTCGACCAACGCGGTCAACTCGTCGGCGAGCGTGGCATCGGCGGCTGCGACCGCGCTGCAGAATTCGTCGAGGTTTGCGTCCAACGTCGCGTCGAGTGCTGCGACCGATAGTCTGGGAAGTATTTGCTGTCGAATGCCTGACCACATGCGTCAAGGGTAACGCAATGTCTGCCGCGATGATCGATCAAAAAAAGGCGTCACCGGACCTCGAAAAAGGCGTGTGCTGAAGGGGTTTTCCCGAACCCCGATGACGCGTATGCGGTTGGCAGCCCTTTGCCTGTTGTTGTTATGGCCGCTCCTTGGCTTGTTACCGGCAGCTCAGGTGTGCGTCATGCAACACCGTCGCTGGCCCAAGCTAAATACCAACGTTTAACGCAATAATGGCTACCAAAAAGGTGCCGTAAATCGCGGTCAAAATGACGACTGAGGCCTCAAGGTCCTGCCGGCCGCTACGCTCTGCATCCATGAATTTCATTGTCGCCATACCATCCAATCTCGTGTCGTTGTAGCGGCAACTCCGGCCGCGTACGAATGGACTGTGGCGAGCAACAGGAATATCTCACCCGCAGGCAAGAAAAAGCGATTTAGTAGATACCAGCGTCGAGACCGGCAGTCAGCGTTGCCGAAAGTGTCGACACTTGTTCGACAAAAGTCTCTTGAAACGATCCGTGCAGCAGCAATGGTGGCTGCACGGGACGCCAGCGGAGCCCGGTGGTGATGCGGTCGATAGCCTGAAGGCTACCATGGCCATCCTGTCCCGCCCTCACAAACGCCGCAAAAGGCATGCCCTCGGTCGACTCGAGACAGGGGTAATAGATACGCTCAAAAAAATCCTTGGTGAGACCGGCGATAGAACCGAAGTTCTCTGTCGTGCCAATCAACAGCGCATCAGCCGCCATCACATCCTCTGGACCCGCGGCCAGGGTATCGCGCAGGATCAGCTGTACACTGTCGCTGATGTTGGCGCCGGCTACAGCGGCATCTCGCAGTCGGCGCGTGTTCTCGGAAGGAGCGTGGCAGACAAACAATAACCTGAGCATAGGTTAAGCATACCGACATCATAGTGCGGTATCAGGGGGTTACTCAGCACCTTTCATTTGGGCGCGGTTACGAAGACGATCGGTTAGGTCAACGACCGTAGCAGAACCGGTATCAGCAGGATCGGTCAAGACCGTTGACAACGGCCGCGGCCTGCCGGTCAGAAAACCCTGCGCGTAGCCAACATCCAGCGTTACCAGCAGGTCACGCACCGCTTCGGTCTCCACGCATTCGGCAATGGTATCGAGCGCCATTACCCGAGCAACTTGTGAAATAGCGGCCACCATGGACTCTGCCGTTTTGCTGTTCGCCACTTCACGCACAAAACTGCCGTCGATTTTCAGTATGTCGACCGGCATATCCCTGAGATAGGCGAATGAGCTCAAGCCAGCACCGAAGTCGTCCAACGCCAGTCGACAACCCAGTCCACGCAGGGTAGCCATAAACTGGATCGCTGAGTCACGATTGACGATCGCCGCAGTCTCGGTGATTTCGAAACAGATTTGTTCTGGTGTCAACGGGCTGTTGGCCACCATTGACGCCGTGAATTGGTGGAAAGCCGGATCGCCGAGCGATTGACCGCTCAGATTGATGGCGAAGTGCTTGTCTGCTATCAGCTCAGCCGGTGCCTCGGCAACACTACTGAAAAACTGACTGAGCACCAAGCGATCCAGCTTTGGCATCAACTGGTATTGTTCCGCAGCCTCGAAAAACTGCTCCGGTAGTAACACCTCGCCGTGCAGGCCACGCATACGCAACAGGATTTCATAATGATGGGGACCGTCCTCATTGTCGGTAAGGCTGACAATCGGTTGCGCATCGAGCACGAAATCGTTGTGTGTAATTGCGTCCTGAAGACGACTGAAGAGCTGCAACGTATCGACGCGGCGGATAATACTCTTGTCTTCTTCATCGTACAGAGCAATCCGGTCGCGACCGTAGACTTTGGCTTTCGTGCAAGCGACCCGCGCTGCCACCAGAGGATTTTCATCGTGGCCGTGATAGTCATTCAGCGCCACGATACCGGCGCTGACCGTCACCGGCACCGACTGTTCGCCGCGCAAGTAGTTGAGCTCCTGACAGCGACTTCTCACGCCTTCGGCGAACTGCATGCCCGCATCGACATCGCGGAAGCGCAGCAACACAGCGAATTTGTCTCCGCTAATGCGACTGACGGTGGCACCGGAAGGCGCGGACTCCTGCAGAATGCGCGCGAAGCGAACCAGGACATCGTCACCCGCAGCTGTATCAAACGTATCGTTGATGAGCTGTAATTTGTCGATATCAAAATAAACCAGGCAATGTGAATCCTGCCCCAGCGACAGATCACTGACGGAAGTATCGAGGATCGACAAGAAGTCATCACGCAACATCAAGCCTGTCAGACTATCGTAGCTGTCATCGATGACGCGTTGCGCCAGGCGTGCGACGTACATAACTTGACGGTCTATCGTGTTGGTCAACGGCTTCCCATCGACCTGACAGAAACTGGCTAATACACCAGTCGCCTCACCACTGTCATCGCGGATTGGCAATAACACCATCTGGTAGCCTTCGCCGTTGCCTCGCGCGCCATCGGGCAGCTTGGGCAACTCGAGCACTACGGGATGCATCGATGACGAATAGCGCGGAAACAAGCGACGCAGCATCTTGTTGTCGAGACGACGGCGGTCGACACCGTTCCAGCTGCTGTGCGTCACGCTCACCCGGATGCTTTTAGATGGCACCAGCAAAACGCTGTAGCTCATATTTAATAGTCGCGTAAGCTCACCCACGACACGCGCGAGCCGCGCTTGACCATGAGGGGCTTCCGCGACTTTCTGATCGAGGCTGTACAACCAATCGAGCTCCGTGCGAGCGCGCTTCAGCTTCATCTGGAGCTGCGACGAATCGGTCGACTGCATTGGAAACAAGTCTGAGCTCATTAGGCCCCCATGCCGGGAATGCGCACCGCGCGATCATTGCGCAGTACGTTGTTAGGGGACGATATTAAGTAAACGGAGGTCGATCTTCCGTGATGGAAGTCTCAGCCCTAAGGCCCAAGCAAAGCAGCAAATCGCCTAAGTGCCACACTTCGCTGGCACCCTCGGAGGGGGTGCAGCGTACTGCCGCTAGTAGATTCTGAAACCACCATGGCGCTTTCGACTTCGACTGTCTATCCACCAATAACCACCGGCAAATCCGAGCGCCAACGCAACGATGACCGCACCCAACGCTATTGGCCAAGGAAAACTGAAGCCATACGTTTTCAAGCGCTGCTCATACTCAGCATTTGCCGCACTGATCGTGGACAACTCTTCGCGCAAAGTATCGGCATTGGCGGTCGCGTCCGCGAGCGCATTCTCCAGACTACTGATGCGCTCCGCCGAACCGCTGAACCGTGCGGTGACATCCGCGAGCCTGGCCTCGGTATCCGCCGATGCCGCACGCACTTCCTCGACGATCAGTCGAGCAGGCTTGTTGTCAACCAGATAGCCGGCCTTCACATAGCCGACCGTGCCATCTGGCAGCCGAACGTTGGCATACAGACGATCGCGACTCAGCACGGTAACTTCCTGGCCACTCTCGAGACTTTGAAACGCACGATCGGAGGTGTCCGCCGCGCGATGCAAACCCAGACGCAACACGTCGGTGACATAGGCCGTCTGTTCTTGCTGACCCACGGCTGTCAGTGACGATAACAACAAACCGATTGCCACTAGCCAGCGCCAGTTAGTTCTTCTTGAATCATTCATTGGCTCCCTCCTGCCTCTCTTGGCACCACGCTGGTTGGTGTCGCGCTGAGCAACGGCTCATCTGGCTCGTAACGATACACCCAGCGCAGAACGGCGTCCTGAACCGCTTCGCCTGCGCCACGGTGTACATTAAGATCATTGTGCATGACGGCCACGATATACCTGCGACCATCCTCGGCCATGACATAGCCCGCCATCGCGGTCACATCATCCAGTCGCCCGGTTTTCAAATGCGCGCGCCCTTTCAGACTATCTCGCTTGTGACGACGCCTGAACGTGCCGTCGATGCCTACCAGTGACAATGACGCGACAAACTCCGGCATGAACGGACTGCGCCACGCATCGCGCAATAATTCCGTCATTGCGCGCGGTGTCATGCGCGCCTGACGCGACAGGCCCGAGCCGTTGTCGATGACCAGCCCATCCAGCGTGAGCCCCTGAGCATCCGCCCATTGCGTCACCGCCGCCCTCGCCTTTTCAACCGTAGCCGGCGCTTCAAACATTTCCAGTCCAAGCGTCAGGAACACCTGGCGCGTCATGACATTATTCGAATGCTTGTTGATCAACCTGACAATTTCACTGAACGGTCGTGATTGCCAACGCAGAAACACATCGGCTTCCGAGTCGGTAACCGCATGACGAAAACCGCCGGTGATATCCCCACCCAGTTGTTGCCACACCGATTTAAACAGACCAAACGTGTATTGATCGTGGGACAGCAACGTACGTCCCATCGCGTAGCGTTTGCAACCCGCGGGAAACTCGCCCGAAAACCGTACGGTGTCACCCTTGGGCTGCGCGTCGATACGAATACCACGCTGATATCCGCGGCAGCGCCCCGGCTTGACCGACAACGCGTTGTCGATGGTGAGGTTGGGTAACACCGGCGACGTGGATATCTGCACATCGCGTCCGTTAGCCGATGGCTCGAACCAGAACTGGATCACTTTGAAATTGGTTAAGAGCGCGTCCGGACCGACGTTGTATGCCCGCAGTGGCTCGTTGTCGAAGGCCGCCGGATCATTGTCGGGGACCGCAAACAACGATTTATCGAAGACAAGATCCCCATCGATCGTCTGTAATCCACGTCGCCGGAGCTCCGACAGCATTTGCCACAGCGTTTCCTGTACAAGGTACGGGTCTCCGCCGCCTCGAATCTGCAGATCGCCACGCAGCACTCCATCCGTCAACTCGCCATCGAGAATGACATCGGTATGCCAAACATAGCCGGGATTTAACGTGGATAACGCCGCGTACGTCGTGACGAGTTTCATCGTCGAGGCCGGGTTACGTCGTACGTCTGACTGAAAATCGAGTATGACCTCGCCGCTGTCCACGGATTCAACGCGAACCGATAACCCCGTGGGTTGCAGGTCGAATCGTTCCAGTGTCCGTGTCACCTGTTTCGGCAGTTCACCAAGCGACGTCGCAGACACCGACGCGGCCATCAGCAGCATGCCGAAGGACAAACAGACCACCGTGAAACGGGGCAACAAACACGAAGGCTGACAGCGCATAGGCTTTCATCCATAGTAACGACCTCAGTCATTATAGAGACGAATACAAACATGAACAGCGCAGTACGATGTGTGGCTATGACGGCTTTGATCGTTGCCTGTGTGCTCGCGAACCCGGCGCGCGCGACCGACTATCTGAATGGTGAGCCCAACCTGCAGCCAACCACTGGGTTGTTCATGGTGTATGTGAATGCGCCCGACGGGGCTGACCTGTCGTTGGACACCCATATCGCAAGCCATGCAGCGCGGGAACGGCGCGGCGATCGCCTAGCGCTGTTTGATGGAGAAACCACGCGTGTCAGTCTGGGCGCCTCGCGGTCTATCGGTGAGCGCTGGCGATTGGACATCAGCGGCCGCTATTTCTGGATCAACAAGGGTGTATTCGATCCGTTCATCGATAGCTGGCACAAGGTGTTTGGTTTACCGGAGGGTATTCGCGATGATCGTCCCCGCGATGTGCTGGACTTCCAGGTTCGGGACAACGGTTTCGACATCATCCAGGTGAGCGATCGGCAACGCGGTCTCGGTGATACGCGCTTGCGCGCGCACTACCTGTGGCGTGCAGCAGATGCAGACCAAGGTGAGATAATGCTGACGACTGCGATCAAGCTACCCACCGGCGATGCGGCGCGACTCACCGGTAGCGGTGGCGTCGATGTTGGCTTTGGCCTCAACTATCGATCCGCGCCAAACCCCGACAGTCGTTGGCGCTGGTCAGCAGGCGGTAGCGCGACCTGGCTGGGTGCCAGCGACATCACCGGCCTGACAGAACGTCGTGCCGCGGCCAGCGCACAGGTCTCTGCGGACTACCAGGTCACGCCCAATTTGAACCTTGGAGCGCGTTTGCAGGCGCACAGTGCTGTCATCGATTCGACCCTGAACAACGTCGGCGCACCGACCGCACAACTCATTACCGGCGGTGAATGGCGTTTCCATGATCGCTGGGCACTACGCATCACCGTCGCCGAGGATGTGATTGTCGAGCATAGCCCGGACGTCACATTTCGTATCGGCATCGCGCAACGCTATTGATCACTCGACTCAATCGACTGCTTCAGGATGCGCGTTGCGGTGCGCTGAATGATGAACATCGCCGCGGCTAGCAAGGCGACGCCAGCAAACAAGACGACTTTGCCCCACGGCTCCGGCAGACCGCTCGAGTTGGTGAGCGCATCGATGTTGTTCGCTGCAGCGCCGACATACACGAACAGCAGCACTGGTGGCAACATACCGAGCGCGGTTGCCGAAAAATAATCGGCCTGACGGACTCGCGTCACACTATATGCATAGTTCAGCACGTTGTACGGCAGCACCATCGAGAGCCGGGTCAGCAG
Source organism: Pseudomonadota bacterium (assembly GCA_038533315.1). GTDB lineage: Bacteria > Pseudomonadota > Gammaproteobacteria > Steroidobacterales > Woeseiaceae > CALBPI01. The sequence goes on from JBCAZB010000005.1 coordinate 12,038, forward strand.
CACGATCAACCAGCCTTTTTCATCGATCGCCCGATCGATCGCATTGAAGCGCGGGTTATCCGCGACAAGCTGTGCGACCTGTGTGCGTGCAACGGTTGCCCCCACATAGAACGCAGCGCTGGCAGCTAGCGGCGTGGCCACGGCAGCGAGCACACTACCCCAGACAAATCCAAATAAGTAACCGCCACTCATGAATAACAGTGAGCCCGGCACCATGATGCACGCGCCGATGATGAAGGCCACTAAGTAGCCGAAGCGGCCTTGCCACGGGTGGCGTTCGCTCCAAGCTTGTGCCGCGGTTAACCACTCCTCGATAGGCAGTGTCCAGACCAGCGTGATCATGATGATCAAAAAAATACCGGCGCCCAGTAATCGGCGTTTACTGTTGGTCGCCGTTGTTGGCTCATTCATGGCGGTTTCCCTATAAAAACGTATTGATTCTCTATTCGCGCATCCGAACTGATTGGATGGTCGAAACCATCAACACCTCGGCGCTGAGGCTTTCGTTTTAACCCTCAATCAGGAGAATCCCATTATGTCACTCTCTTTTGTTAACAGAGTCACAGCGCTGCTCGTTGTGATTTCACTCGCACTCGGTGCTCAGGCAGAAGCCGGACACCACGAAGAAAAAGCGATGGCCAGCAACATTGTCGCGACGGCACAGGCTGCAGGCACCTTTAACACGTTGTTGGCCGCAGCCGGCGCTGCCGGGCTTGCTGACACGCTGGCAGACGGTGGCCCATTTACCGTGTTTGCGCCAACGGATGAAGCGTTCGAAGCATTGCCCGAAGGCACTGTTGAGACACTGCTAAAGCCAGAAAACAAAGCGCAACTCGCTCGTATACTGAAGTTCCATGTGTTGTCCGGCAAGGTCGCTAGCACCGCATTGGCAGATGGTATCAGTGTTGACACGCTGGCAGGCGCAGCTGCGGCGATCAGCGCGACAGAAGGCGGCTTCAACATCGAAAACGCACGTATCGTGGCTACCGACATCGATGCCAGCAATGGTGTGATTCACGTTATCGATCGCGTGATTTTGCCACCTGAGAGCGTGTCACAGGTTCGTACGCCGGCCGCTGTTATCGACATGGCTATCGAGGCAGGTGTACCGATGTTTAACCACGGCAATCCCGCTGCAACCGCCGCGATTTACAAAGTGGCCGCAGAGAGCCTGTTGCTCGCGAGTGACGAACAAATGTCTGATGCAGCCCGTGATCGCCTGATGCAGGGCCTAGAGCGCGCGGCCGGCCAGCACGACATGCGTAGCCAGGCGTGGACCTTGCGCTACGCGCTGGATGATGTACTCGAGTCGCTCGGCAGTGCATCTACAGCCGTCATGGCGGCGAATTAGCAGGCAGAGAGGAGGTCATACCTTGACGCTTGCAAATCCCGCACAATCGCACTACCGTCGCGAAGCGTCGGTAGTGCGACTTAGCGCTACTCGGTCTACTCCTGCTAAAGGGAACTCTGTGAGCAGCGATTATCTGTTGCAGCGCGTCGCACGCGGCGAGCAAAACGCAATGAACGAGTGTGTTGACACATTCGGCGGACTCATCTGGTCGTTAGCGCGACGCCTGTCACCGAACAGCGCCGACGCCGAAGACGCCGTGCAGGAAGTCTTTGTCGAGGTCTGGCGTTTCGCCAACCGATTCGATCCACAGAAGGCCAGCGAAACAACATTTGTTGCGATGCTTGCTCGCCGCCGCTTAATCGATCGGCTGCGTAAGCACGGCCGCCAACCGGTGGAAGAAACGATCGACGAAGGCCTGATGTCGGCGCCGTCGGCCGAACACGCAGCGGAAGTCAGTAGCGACGTCACACGCGTCGCTGAGGCCATGCAGCAAATGAAACCAGAACAACAACAAGCGCTGCAGCTGTCTGCCTGGATGGGCATGTCGCATGCTGACATCGCTGAAAAAATGGGCCTGCCTCTCGGCACGGTCAAAAGCCACATACGACGTGGCTTGCTCACACTTCGGGACGATTTAGGACTAGCGGAACAGTCCGGTCCCAACGGGACATGACAATGAACGAACACAACAGCAATAAACTGGATGAACTCATTGAGTTGGCGCTGACCGGCAACGGCATTAGCGACGACGCAGGCTTGAATGAAGCAGCTCGCCAAGCGTCTGCGGCATCTGCTGCAGACTTCGCGCTCGACGTGGAGCTCGCCGCTGCGAGTCTGATGGTCGCCAGTCTCAATGAACCGGTCTCACCGATGCCGAACAGCCTGCGCGACAAAGTGATTGCGGGCTCCCGGTCTTTTGTCCAACCGGCAGACAACGTGACCCCCATCAGTCGCGCCACGCAAAAAACCACAACGCCACCGAGTTCAACCGGCGTACTGGGTTATTTGGGCTGGGCAACGGCTGCCGCATTACTAGTGGCACTGCTCGTGCGCCAGGATCCACCACCCGTCGATATCGAAGTCGAACTACCGGTTGTTGAAGTGATGCCGACCATCGACGAGGCACGCACCGCGCTGCTCTCAGATCCCGAGACAGTCACGCTGCCATGGATAAAACCGGAAGTCGAAGGTTATGAAACGGTCACGGGTGACGTCGTCTGGAACAATCGTGAACAGCGCGGGTACTTACGTCTCGCGAATCTACCGGCCAATGATCCGACCGTCAGTCAATACCAATTGTGGATCGTTGATCCCGACCGCGATGCCAATCCGGTCGACGGTGGTGTGTTTAATATGACAGCAGCCAGCGGCGACGTACTGATACCGATCGATGCGAAACTGCCGATCGTCACGCCAAAAGCATTCGCAATTACGCGCGAACAACCCGGTGGCGTCGTCGTGTCCGAGGGCCCGCTATTGGTTGTTGCGGCCAGCTAGTCTGGCGCGATTAATTTCGCAGCATGCGTGACTCGGCCTCGCTTTTCAGCGACGCGGCTTGCGCACCATATTCGGCGGCCAGATCCAGCTTGTTAAGCACGTTCGCGGTATCGGCAGCCAACTGGTAAAACATCGGCTCGTGTGGCTTCAGGCTGATCGCCAGCTCCAACCGCTTCAATGCGTCTGCGTAGCGCTCGTCGGCAAAGTCGCGTTCACTCAGCACATACTGAAAGTACGGATTATTGCGCTGAGCAACCGCGATCTTTTCTGTCAGCTGCGCGGCTTCCTCGTCTCGGCCAATCGTCTTGTATAAGCCCGCCAGATTGCTGAGCGCCGATGTTTTCCGGTGGTCGAGTGCGATGGCATGCTGCAGTGCAGCCTCGGCCGCGCCATGCTGTTGGTTACGCGCATAAACAACGGCGATGTTTGACCACAAAAAGCCCAGTCGCGGTGCAAGCCGTAGACCTTCGCGGAAATGTAGGTACGCAGAATGTAAATCGTTATCCGCCAGCAGCTCCGCGCCAATGTTGTTGTAGTACTGCGCAATGGCCTGCCGGTCGGTCAGTTTGCGGCGGTTGATTTCACGCCGCGCGCGATACGGGTAGAAGTCCATAACGTAACCACCGCCGGCACCGAGATCGCCGCCAACGTTGACGTGACGGGTGGAAAACACGATATCCCCGGCACGCGTCCACTCGGGCAATACATCAACCTCATAAAACGCCGCATCGATCTTCGCTTCTCGCGCTAACGCAACAAACAGCACGGATAGTGTCAGGCAATTGCCGTTGGCGGTTGAAAAAGCCTCCTCTGCTGTACGGGTCATGCGGTCGTTGTAACGGAGACCCAGAGAGCCAGGATGAAGCACAGCACGGGACAGACGACGCATGCGCTGCTCTGCGCTAGCCGCATTGCGCACAGCGGCACGCGTGAACGCGCGCATCGCTTCGTTGGTACGAAGGATCTCGCCGCTAGGACGCGGTGTTACCGCTGCCGGTGTCTCTGCATCGTCAAAATGCGCCAGCGCAGGCATGGCTTCGGCACGACGCGCCCACTCGTTGTGGCCCGCAGCACAGCCCGCCATCAATACCAGCGATAAACCTGCCGCGAACGTTCTAAGGACGCGCGGCCTGGAAACTCGGATCGTGCGCATCAATGTTGCCCCTCGATTTCAACCTACGCCCGCACCGCGGGCAGGTCAACCGCTCGGACCGCAAAATGTGATGTGCCACATCGAGATGGAACAAAAACGCGTTCGAGCCAGCTGAGACATGCTCTCGCAAACTCGGCGAAGTGGCTAGACGATTGACGTGTGTCGTTTTTGCTACGCCATGGTCCGTATCACGACGGACGTTTGATACCCAATTTGCGCATCCGATCGCTGAGCGTCGAAGGGCGCAGACCCAATAATTCCGCCGCACCACGAGGTCCAGACACTTTCCAGCCAGATTGCTCAAGGGCACGCAACAGGTTGCTGCGCTCCAATGCACGCAACTCTTGCTCGGTCATCACATGCTGCGGCGGCGATGTCGGCTTCGTGCTCACCACTGCCGGTTGGGCATCAGGCATAGTCAGATCGATCCGCAGTGCATCGCCCTGCGACAGGATCATCGCGCGCTCAATAACGTTCTTCAGTTCCCGCACGTTGCCGGGCCAACTGTAGCTGCGGATCGCATCGGCCTGTGCTTGAGTTAGCGCTGGCGGATTGCGACCAAAGTCTTTGGCGGTTTGCTGCAGGAAATGCTGGGTAAGCGCCAAGACGTCATCACCGCGAGCACGTAGTGGCGGCACTTCAATCGGGAACACGCTGAGTCGGTAGTACAGATCTTCGCGAAAGCCACCGTCGGCAACGGCAGCCAGCAGATCTCGATTGGTTGCCGCGACAACGCGCACATCTACCCGACGCGTCTGATCATCACCGACACGCTCGAACTCATTTTCCTGTAGCACACGTAATAACTTGCCCTGTAAGTCGAGCGGAATTTCGCCGACCTCATCCAGAAATATGGTACCGCCATCCGCCAACTGAAAACGTCCGATACGATCACGGTGCGCACCGGTGAACGCGCCTTTGACGTGGCCGAAAAACTCGCTCTCGAACAACTCCTCCGGAATCGATGCGCAGTTGACCTTAACAAGAGCCTCATCGCGACGATCACTGCGCGCATGAATCTCACGCGCCACCAGTTCTTTTCCCACGCCTGACTCGCCGAGAATCAACACACTCGCGGGTGTTGCAGCAACGGCTTCGACTTGTGTCAGCATGCTCCTGAGCGCCGGGCTGTTACCGACGACTCGGCCGAATTGCATCGACACCTTGACCTCTTCTCGCAGGTAGTCGCGTTCGGCCTGCAGCTCACGGCGCAGCCGTGCGTTTTCGTCGTGTGACTGCCGCAATGCACGCTCCGCCGCATTGCGCGCGGTTACATCCTTGGAAGCCACCAACATACGGACCACGTTGCCGGCCGCATCGCGTTCTGCCACCGACGACATCATCAACTCGAGCGTACGTCCATCTCTGGTGCGCATCTCACGCGGCTCATTCTGCAGATCACCACCGGCAATTAGTGTCTCAATGTTCGACTGGCCGCCGAGCTTTTTGCGTTGGGACTCGGGCATGAAGTCCAGAATGGAACGACCTAAAACGTCGTTGCGTTGGTAACCGAGCTTTTTCAACCAGTGATCGCTGACATTGGCGATATAGCCCTGCGCGTCAACGGTGTGCAGCATCGCCGGCGTGGCGCGATACATATCGAGGTAATGCGCGGCGATCTCAGCCGCAGCGTCGACATCACGATAAACCGCGATGGTTCGAATGAATTGCCCGCCGTCGTCATATTCGACGATAGCGCTGGTTGTTAGTGCTAGTGGTTGCCCGGCCGCGGTCATAAATGTCACCGGCACATCGTTGACCGCGCCCGCGCGTCGAAGTTGCGGCAGCATCTCCTCCTCGATCCGGGCAACTGATGCCGCATCAGCAATATCGGCCGGCCGTAGGGATGGCAACTGTTCTCTTGGGTATCCCAGCCTCGCGATCAGTCGGTCACTCTGGTCTAGAAAGTAGCCGAGCTCGTCCAGAGCCGCCGCCATCACAGGCATGCGACGAAAGAGCAGCTGGTAATGATCATCGCGTGTCTCGCCCATCTCTTAAGTTTACGGAATTCCGTAAATAAAGTCACGGTTTTTCATAAATCACGGAATATCGTGACTTTATTGCCGCGTAAGTGACTGTTTTTATTATGCGCAAAGTTGGCACGCTTGCTGCAAAGGTGAATACGTACCAGCCCATGCAACTGCTCACGATGGTTGTGAGCCATGACGCTGGAAGGAAGGTAGCATCATGAAACGACAAACACGTTGGACAAAAGCCCTGCTGGCATCCATCGCGCTGATCGGTTCTCTGCATGCGCCACTTCACGCCGAAGAGACAGCTGAACAAGCTGAACTGGTTCGACCTGAAAGCGCCGCAGTGCTGGATCAACGCGCCTTGCTGAAGGCTAGTGCTGAACAGGCGCTGGCTGATGCAAAAGCCGCGATGCATGCGGATCTTGCCATCGATCTGACCCTGTCTATCGGCAATGACCCGGCAGTCACGGTAGCTGATAACAACAATTAAACCGGTGTGCGGTGCGCCCCCTGATTACCGCACCGCGCACCGATGAAGCCCACTCCCCCTCCTGAGGCTTCAGATCCGCGAGGATCAGGCGCCACTCCCCTGGCGCCACTCTGCGGGCCCGGACACTCCCCCCCTTTTCTGTCCGGGCCCGTTTTTTCTTGAAAAACCGTGATAGCAACCTGATATCTGTGTGCAGTGTGTGAATCGAGCAGAGTTCCCGTTATGAGTACCGATACCGCAACAAACCCGAACGACATGATTGTCGACGTCACCGCACGCGACTTCGATGCCGTTGTGGCGAAAGCAGATATCCCCGTGCTGGTCGATTTTTGGGCGCCATGGTGCGGCCCGTGCCAGCAGATTGCGCCGGTGCTCGAGGCCATCGTTGGCCACTATCCCGGCAAACTACGCGTGGCCAAAGTCAACGTCGATGAAGAGACGACGCTCGCAACCGGCTTCAACGTCCGCAGCATACCGATGCTGCTGCTGTTCAAAGATGGCAAAGTGGTTGAAGAGATTATCGGCCTGCTTAGCCCTGAAGATCTCGTCAAGAAAGTTGGTCCGCACATTGCGACGCCGGCTAACCCATTGCGGCGCGCCGTACAGGACGCGCTGATGCAGGAAGATTTCGACACAGCACTCTCGTTGCTGCAACAGGCACTTGAGGCCGAGCCAAACAATGCCGGTATTTTGACCGACCTCGCGCGGACACAACTCAAACTGGGCCACCTGGATGATGCTGAGCACAGCCTCGCGCAGTTGCCGCCCGGGATACGCATGGAAGCCGAAATCGAACAGCTCGCGCACGAAATCGCCCTTGCTCGACAGTCCGATGGTGCCGCTGAGCCCACCGAGCTGGTCGACGCGCTGGCGAACGACCCCGACAATCTGAGCTTGCGTCATGAATTGGCGCGCGCCTATCTCGCAACGAAAGACTATGGCGATGCGCTCGAACAGTTCTATCAGTTAATGAAGACCGACAGAGCGTTCCAGAACGATGCGGGTCGTGAAGGCTTGCTATCCATTTTCGGGGTGCTCGGCAGTAGCGACGAGCGGGTCAAGACCTATCGCCGCAAGATGGCCAATCTGCTGCACTGACTGCGATGTTTCGAGCATGCGCTGTCGCTAGCGGTGTTTGTCCGCCGCTCGGCTTCGCGCCGCTTGTCCGGCAGCACTGATTTTTTGACGGACGCGCTGCAGCCATACACGTGCCCACGCGTATTCGACGGCGAGTACGCCGAGCGCTGCTGCGATCGTCACAATACCCGGACCGGGCGTGATCAACATGATGGCGCCGATGACCAGCAGCGTCACACCAACGACGGTGTTGACAACACGCTTGGCGAGACGATAAGTGCTATCGACTACAGGATTACTCATAATACGTCGGTCCAATGCTGCTCGAAGTTTACGTTAGCGTCATGAAACGGCTTTGCCAATTTTTTCTGTGTTTACTGATAATGGGCCATTCCGCAGTCGCCGAAGATCAATCGGCCGGCGCTGCGAGCAACGCGCTGATGGTCGAACAAATCGAGCCTATTCCGGTGTTTGACGAGACCGCACCGGCCGTTCGTTTTGTTCTACGCGCGACATCACCGTGCGATCAGCGCGACGAGACAAACGCGCTGCGCATCATGATCGCGGACACCGTAGCCGAGTGGAATGATATCGACGCCGTAGCCAAGGACCCTATTACCATAGACGTCGCCACAGCACAGCTGGCGGGATTGCAGTCCACGCCGCTGTGTCAGCGTTATCTCGATACGGGCGGCGACGATAAACTGACACTATCGTTGCCAGGCGCGTTTTCAGCACAATTGTTCTGGCAATGCGGTGCGCTGAACGGGCACGCTAGTCAATCACTCGCGGTAGATGTCAGCTGTGCTAGATCGCCGTTAGATACTGCGCCAGAAAATTCATCGTCCGCTGCCACGCCAGATCGGCCGCAGGCTGATCAAAGCGCGGATCGTCAGGATTCGCAAAACCCGCGCTGACATTGGGAATGATCTGCACGTCGACGGTTTTGCCAGCACTTTCAGCCGCTGCCCGAAAATCCCGAACACGCTGTGGCGGCATCGATCGATCGTTGCCAGCAAACAAACCGAGCAGCGGTGCATCCATCTGATCGATCAATTCGGGATCCTCGTCGACCTGCCCGTACCAGTTCACGGCCGCCTTCAGCTCGCCCGGCAACAAACGCATGCTCTTGACCGCCCAGTAGCCGCCCATCGCGGTACCCAACGTGGCGACGGA
>JBCAZB010000006.1:0-20062 GCA_038533315.1 Pseudomonadota bacterium
GGTTTTCCGAGTCACAGGCGTGGCTCGTCGTTAGGAGAAGATGATGAACAAACGCGTCTTATTGGCCATGACCCTGGTCCTCGGTGCCTGCGGTACCAATAGCGACTCCAGTGTGACAGAAAACTCAGGCGCATCTAACACCGACAGCAGTGCCGTAAAACTGCCCGGAAAGCCACCATTCGAGGCTACCAGCGTGGCCACATTCGACGAGCCCTGGGCCATGACGTTCCTGCCGGATGGGCGGTTGCTCGTGACGGAAAAGCCGGGTAGCTTCTGCTGGGTAACACAGCAGGGCGAAAAGTCGGCACCGATCAGTGGCGCACCGGATGTGGACTACGGCAATCAGGGCGGGCTTGGCGACATCGTGCTGCATCCTGATTTTGCCAATAACAATATCGTCTACCTGAGCTTTGCCGAGGCTGGCGATGACAACACGCGTGGTGCCGCTGTTATGCGCGCCACGCTTAATCTGACCGCCGACGGCGGTAGCTTGACGGACGCGAGTATCATCTGGCGGCAAGTCCCGAAGGTGACTGGCCGTGGTCATTTCGGTCACCGAATCGCGTTTGCTGACGACGGCATGCTGTACATCTCCTCGGGCGAGCGGCAGAAATTTGACCCGTCGCAGGACATGCAGAGCAACATGGGTAAGGTGGTGCGCTTGTTCGACGACGGTCGCGTGCCAGACGACAATCCGTTTTCTGAACAAGGCGGCGTGACCGCGCAAATCTTCAGTCTCGGACACCGTAACCCACTCGGTCTTGCGTTCGACAGCGAGGGTCGACTCTGGAATACAGAAATGGGCCCTCGCCACGGCGATGAGCTAAACCTCGTCAAACCAGGTGCCAACTATGGCTACCCCCTGGTTTCTAACGGCGACCACTACAACGGCAATCAAATTCCCGACCATGACACCCGTCCGGACCTGGATGCACCTGCCGCCTACTGGGTCCCTGCCATCTCTCCCGCCGGGCTGATGTTCTATTCGGGCGATCTGTTCGCGGACTGGCAAGGCGATGCATTTATTGGCGGTCTGTCGTCTCAAGCTCTGGTGCGGGTCGAGTTCGATGGCGAAACCGCTAAAGAAGCTGAGCGCTATCCCATGGGCACGCGCGTGCGCGAAATCGAGCAAGGTCCGAACGGCGCCATATGGATTCTCGAGGATGGTGACGGTGGGCGTTTGATGAAACTCACGCCTGCATCCTGATCTGACCACTGTGCAAACCTGGATCGAAAACGGCCGTATCGTCGACCTGATGTTGGTCGTTGTCGCCATCGAGGTTTGTGTGCTGCTGGCTTACCGAGCGCGCACCGGTCGTGGTCTGAGCGTACCGGCGGTAATCTACAATATTGGCGCGGGCGGCAGCCTGATGGTCGCGCTCAAACTAAAGTTCGCCGGTGTCGCATGGCACTGGCTGGCTGTCGCATTGATCGCAGCGCTCGTGTTTCACGTCAGTGATATAGCTTACCGCTGGCGGCGTTCATCCCATCACACGGTTGGCTAATCGCGCACGCTGACGTTCGATACGGAATTGGTGGTACAGCAGATAGCTGATACCGATAACAGTCGGCGTCGCCCAAAGGAATGGGTTAAAGGCTGCTTTCGGCAGCAAATTGACAGCGCCGAACGCCAGAAAGGCGGTGTAGACAGAGATACCTGCCCCGACCAGACCGCGCGAGTGCTGAATCAACCACTCCTGCGGCGGTGGGTTATCCGTCATTACGAAACGTGTATTCAAAATCGCCGCGGCTAACCCGACAATCGACATGCCTGGCAGCAAATACTGTTGCACGCTGATCCCCTGCCAAAAACAATTGGCTGCGGTTACGAAAGTCGCCACTTGGGCGACGAGGATAATGCCGTTACGATTGCGTCGATGATCGCGCCGGTTGCGAATACAACACAGCCCATACCAGGCCAGATTCATCGTCATGACGGCCAGGTACAACATCATCCAGCCAAAGATCGCACGGATGAGAGCGATATCATCAAAGAATGGATGCGTCTCCAACGGCGCGATCAACGTGCAAATACTGATACCGACGGCGATCGTACCCGTTGCTAACAACGCATAAGCAAACACCTTGCCCCACTGCTTGTGCAGCTTGCTGCCCTTGCGTCCCAGCACCGGCACCCACAGAGTCAGCAGCCCCACGCTGCCCGTGATGATGTGAGCGGTTACCAGATGGTGAAACAGCGTTTCACTAATCGCTGTCATGATTTTCGGCCGTCTATCCGATGTTCTGCTGTCGTGTCCCGATCACCGAGTTTATACTAAACAGCAATGAATACATTCTTCAGTGCGGCGCGTGTCGACTAAGCGCGCCATTGTGATCGGTTCTGGCTTCGGCGGTCTGGCTGCGGCTATCCGTTTGGGAGCACGTGGCTATGACGTCGAGGTCGTCGAAAAACTCGACGCGCCTGGCGGTCGCGCGTACGTCTATAAACAAGACGGGTTCGTGTTTGACGGCGGCCCGACCATTATCACAGCACCCTTCCTGTTCGAAGAGTTATGGTCGCTATGCGGCCGCAATATGGCCGACGATATCGACTTGCGCGAGATCGACCCGTTCTATCGCATCCGTTTCGACGATGGCGATGTGTTCGACTACAGCGGGGACCAGGAAGCCATGATCGAGCAGGTCAAACGATTTTCCCCAGACGATGTCGACGGCTATCTGAAGTTCCTGCGTGCCAGTGAACGTGTCTATGGCGTCGGTTTTGAAGACTTGCTGCACGTATCGTTCGGCAAGTTCAAAGACATGCTGCGGGTATTGCCGGACCTGATTCGCGTGCAGTTTTACCGCTCGGTGTACGGGCTAGTGTCGCGCTATATCAAGCACCCGAAGCTGCGCATGGTGTTCAGCTTTCACCCGCTGCTCGTCGGCGGCAATCCGTTTACGACGACCGCGGTGTACGTATTGATCGCCCATCTCGAGCGCAGTCATGGCGTGCACTTCGCGATGGGCGGCACCGGCAGCCTGGTCGAAGGGCTTGTCAACCTGATCGAAGGTCAGGGAAACCGCATTCGCTATAACGCGCCGGTCCGACAAATCACGGTCGACAACGGTCGCGCGACCGGCGTGGAGCTCGAAAACGGTGAGAAGCTCACCGCCGATATCGTCGTTTCCAATGCAGACTCCGCCGCAACGTATAAGCATCTGCTGTCGAATACACCGCGTCGTCGCTGGACAGACAAGCGACTCGCGCGCGCCAAGTACTCGATGAGTCTGTTTGTTTGGTATTTCGGCACCAACCGGCGTTATGAGGATGTCGATCACCACATGATCCTGCTCGGACCGCGCTATAAGCAATTGCTGGTCGATATTTTCGACCAAAAGCGCCTGGCCGACGATTTCAGTCTCTACCTGCACCGTCCGACTGCGACAGACACATCACTGGCGCCGGACGGTTGCGATGCCTTTTATGTACTGTCGCCCGTGCCACATCAAGACAGCAAGGTCGACTGGTCGGTCATGGGCGAAACGTATCGGGCCGCCATTGCAAAGAGTCTGTCCGAAACCGTGTTGCCGGGATTAGAGGAAGCGGTAGTGACGTCGCATTTACTAACACCGGATGACTTCGAGGACCGCTTGTCATCCGTCAACGGCGCGGCCTTCGGTTTGCAGCCGATCCTGCTGCAAACCGCCTGGTTTCGGCCACACAATCGCAGTGAAGAAGTCGACAACTTGTATATCGTCGGCGCGGGCACGCACCCCGGTGCCGGATTGCCCGGTGTCGTCTCGTCCGCCAAGGTACTTGACCAAGTCGTCCCCGACCCCTGACGGATGAGTATCCTCCGTACCTGGCGCGGCAAGACTCGGATCGCCGACGGCGATGCCTACGAGCGTTTCATGATTGAACGCGCCGCACCCGACTACCAGTCAATCGACGGTCTGCTGCAACTCTTTTTCACCCGGCAAGACGATAACGCGTATTCGCACTTTCTATTAGTGACGCTTTGGCGGGATCTCGATGCGGTTCATTCATTCGCTGGCGGTGATGCAGGACGCGCCAAGTACTATCCCGAAGATGCGCGTTATCTCGTGGATCCTGGGCGTGGTGCCGACAATTGGCGCATCTTTCACACGGAATGACCCGCCATCTGTCTGAGTAGCTGCTTGCTGGGTTCATCGGCTGGGTAAAAGCTCTCGATCCGGAGCTCGTCGACCGTCACATCCATCGCTGTGCCGAACGTCGCGATCACGGACATCAGCTGCAAGCGCGCTGTCGGCAGACGTAGCGTCAGCGGCAAAATCGGCATTAGTGGTTCAGTCGACGGAATCTCTGTCATGGCATCAGCCGCCATCGACAACACAGCCTGCAATTCAGCGTGTTGCTTGGGATCTCCAATGCTCGAAAGCTCACTCTGAATTCGTTGGCAAAAACTGCTGGCGAGCTGACCAAAGTTCTCGATCAGTGGCTGCATGCCTTCGGGATGCAGGGTCAATCGTGCCAGACTGCGTCCGCCGCTCGGGTCCACGGTGCGCCACAACGAATCGACATCGCCTAGTATGCTGAGCATTCGCTCGGCGCTGTCATTGAGCATCACCACCCGCCAGCAACGATCGAGCACAAACGCTGGATACGGGTCATGGTGTGCCAGCATCGTCTGCAAAGCATCGCGAATCGGACGCATCTGCTCTGCATCGACTTGACGCTCACTGTAGAGCGCGGCAAAACCCGCACTGCCAAGCAACGTATTGCGCTCACGCAGCGGCACCTCGAGCGCCTCGGCAAGGCGCACAACCATGTCGCGGCTGGGCGCGCTCTTGCCCGTCTCGAGCCAGCTGACATGACGCTGAGAGACACCGGCGGTCAGCGCAAGGTCGAGCTGCGACACGTGTCGCGTGGCACGCCAGTGCTTCAATTGTTCAGCAAATGCAGTTTGCATGATGACCTCCTGCATAACAGCGTACGGTCACAGCATAACGCTGACAATAACCTCCGACGTTATTGCTGCGCTGTGTAACAGACGCGATAGTCAGCGCCGAATCCAATCAGGAGATCGATATGTTGGTCAGAAAAACGGGCTTGATCGCTTTGCTGCTGCCATTCGCTGGGATCACAGCGCTGGCCGTAAAAGACTTCGGAATTGTCGGGATTTTCGAGCACTTTCTTGCCAACTCGGCGGGTTGGCAGGGCTTCGCCGACCTCGTCGTGGCGCTTACGCTTACGATGAGCTGGATGATCGCTGACGCGAGACGATTGGGGCGCAACGTCTGGCCATTTATCGGTGTGACATTCGTACTCGGGTCGTTCGGCCCACTCGCCTATTTGCTGACCCGTCGGCAGGCAGCTACAGACGTATCAAACTAGTCGAGACCGAGATCGTGACGCACGCAGGCTGCCGCGAGACGACCAGACATGGCCGTCATCGGCACACCGGCGCCTGGATGGACGCTGCCGCCCGCGAGATAGAGGCCGGGCTGGCGCGAACGACTGCCGGGGCGCGAAAAGCTGCCCATGGCACCGTGGGTCGGGCGACCGTACAGCGCGCCGTCCGTCGCCGGAAACAGTCCAGCAAAATCCGCCGGTTGTGTCACCACAGCGTCGCCCGGCGCGAATTGGAGGGTCAGCCCAGCCCGCGCCAGATTATCGAGCATCGCGCACTCTGCGGCGTCGAGTTCTGCGTCGGAAAGCGGACGCGCAGGTGCATTGATTAATGCCAGCAAGCGCTCCATTGTTTGTCCGGCTGGTGCCTTGTCGTCTTGGCGATCCTGCGCGCAGATATACACCGTGGGCGACGTCGTGACGGCCTGACGCTCAAAAATCGCCGCGAACTCGTCCGTGTATTGGTCGCCGAACAAGACAGTGTGATGCGCGAGCGGAAAGCCACGGACCTCGGCAACCATGCTCCATGTGATCGCCGACAGCGAACGCACATCTTTCGGCGGCGCGGGGATCGCGCGCTCGTAACCGGCGCCGAGCATCCCATCCGCCAGCGCGCGACAATCGCCAGCGAACACAACGGCATCGGCAGACAACGACTCGCCGTTTTCCAGCAGTACGCCAGTCACGCGACCACCGTAACGCAGTAGTTGCTGCACACCACATTCGAACCGCAACGCAGCACCTGCCACAGTGGCACACTCGGCGAGTGTGTTGGCGAGCGCCTGCATACCACCATCGACATACCAGACGCCAGCGCGCTCCGCATGAGCGATCAACTGCAGCGTGGCCGGCGCCTTGAACGGTGACGAACCGCAATACGTCGCATACCGCGCAAACAGCTGCACCAGACGAGGATCGCTAAAGCGTTTCTGTAAATCACGCCATAAAGACACGAACGGTTTGGTCGCAAGCAAGTCGGGTAGCCCTTGCAAACCGACACGTTGCGCGAGCTCCAGCTGATTTGGTCGCTGTGCGCGCATAAAAGGTAAGTCGAGGGTATCGAAAATCTTGGCAGAGTCACGCGCGAACTCAAGATAAGCACGCGCATCGGCTGCACCGCACAACTCGCCAATCGCTTCCGCACTCTTGCGTGGATCGGCGAACAGATCAAGTCGACTACCATCGCTCCAACCGTGTCGCGCCAGCAAATCAGCAGCCTTTAGTGACAGATGATCATCCAGTACCAGACCCGCTTCCGCGAACAGGTCGTCGAAAATCCAGCGCATCGTGAACACGGTCGGGCCGGAGTCTATCAACCTGCCCGCCACGTTAATCTGACGCATTTTGCCGCCAGGGCTCGCATGCTTTTCCACCAACGTAACGCGCACGCCACGAGCACTGAGATCGAGCGCGGCCGCGAGCCCGCCAATGCCTGCTCCGACAACGATCACATGACGGCTCATCGTAGATCACTCCGACGACGCACCCGACAACGAATCTCTTCGGCGGGTCGGGTGGTGAGCCGCGCGACAGGTCTCACCTGATCGGCATCTTCGATAACAAAATCAAAACGCCGCACGAGCTCCGCGATAATCAGCGCGCTCTCAATCGTGGCAAAAGCCGCACCGACACAAATGCGTGGGCCTAACCCGAACGACATGAATGCGCCTTTGTCCGCCTCCTGCTCGCTGTCACCGTGAAAACGTAGCGGGTCGAACTGGTTGGCGTCACGCCATAGATCCCGATTGCGATGGGCTGTCCACGGCGACAGCATCAGCATCGCGCCACGCTTGACCGGAATATCACCGATGCGCGTTGCCTCCGCCGCGACGCGCGGGATAAAGGTAATCGGCGGGTATAGACGTAGCGTTTCACGAAACACGCTGCGCGTTTTTGTGAGCTGCTTGACCGCGCTGAAACTCACTGGCGCACCTTGTGTCACCACGTCAACTTCTTCACGCAGCAACTGAGCGATCTCGGGCCGCATCGACAGGATGTAAAATACCCATGTCAACACGCTCGCCGTGGTCTCGTGCCCCGCCAGAAAAAACACACCGATCTGATCGATGATCTCCTCGCGGGTGAAGCCCTCTCCAGTCGCAGGATCGCGAGCGGCAACGATTGCTGATGCGATGTCATCGCGCGCCTCGCCTTCGAGATGTGGGGCGAGCAACTCACCGATGCGAGCACGAATTTGCTCGCAAGCCTGCAGCACAGCCTTCGGCTGACGCACATCTGACCACGGCTTGGCAAAAATGAGCTGCCAGAGATTTACATTGGCCACACTCGCCTCGAACACGCCGAACGCATCAAACACCTCTCGCGCTGTTTTGCCGTGTAATGATGTCGAGAAGATTGTGCGACAGATGATGTCGGCTGTGAGCTCACTCATCGCAAAATCGAGTGAAAAGGACGCCTGCGACTCAGACAGGGTTTCCAATCGGTCGCAATACTCATCGACACCCGCCTGCATTTCAATAAATGCGCGATTGATGCGCATGTGCGAAAACGCGGGATCGACCATCTGCCGCTGACGTTGCCAGGTGGCACCACTCGATACAAAAATCGAGTCACCGACCAGCGGCGTCAACGCACCGACCATCAAGTCATTCTTCGGAAAAATTTGCAGCGGGTCCGTTAACACGTTGCGCGCCAACTCAGGATCGTTGATCAACAAAATGGATCGGCGCGAATAGCCCAAGTGCGTCACCGGCAGTCGGTAAGCCGCCTCCGGCACCAGTGACAACAGATCGCCGTCACCCTGACGCATGACCCGCCAAAGCGATCGCAACGGAGTCAGCGGTATAGGTGCGGGCGGCGTGTATAGCATGACAACAAAACAGGAGGCTCGGTAAGGCCTAGTGTAGCCTGATCGCCAATGGACTGACATGCCCGCGATTGCGCTCGACCAAGCCGCGTGGCAACCTGCTGCGGCAATGATGCACCGGCTCACAAATCCTTGACGACAGCACCGACGGTACTGCTGACTCTCGGTCGACTGCCGCCGGCAGTCGATATTTCGCGCAGCTTCGCGAGAGCAGGGTGGCGGGTATTGGTGGCGGAGCCATTTCGCTGGCATCTAGCAAGGACGTCGAATGCCGTCGCGCAGAGTTTCATTGTACCGGCGCCCCACAACGCACCGCAGGCTTACGGAGAGGCGTTGCTCGACATCATACGTCGAGAACGGGTCGACCTCTTGCTGCCTGTCTCCGAGGAAACGATGCATGTGGCGACCCTGGAAGCGGCACTACCGCAGCACTGCCAGTGGTTCGGCAGTGATGCTCGGCTGATCCATGAGCTGCATTCCAAATTCGGGTTTACGCGCCTGGCTCGTAGCGCAGGACTCGCGGTTCCTGAGACGCTGTATGCGTCAGCACCCGAGTCGGCCGAGCTTGTGATGAGCGGTGACACGATAGTGAAGCCCGAGTACTCGTGTTCGGGGCGACGCGTGCAGCGCATCTCGCAAGGCGCGACACTGCCCACACTGGCTCCAGGGATGCTTGTTCAACGCGCCATCGACGGTGACGAATACAGTGCGTTCGCGATCGCAAAGAATGGCGAGCCGCTAATGATCGTCGTGTATCGTGCGGTACTGAGGCACGGCAGTGTGGCCGTTGTCTTCGAGCGTCTCGATCAAACGGCTGTCACCGATTGGCTGGCGACACTCATACGATCGATTCACTTCACAGGCTTTATCGCGATCGACGCCATTGTCGACGATGCGGGCAACGCCTACGCCATCGAATGCAATCCGCGTGCAACCAGTGGCATTCATTTTGTAGCCGAGCAGAGTCTGGCCGCGCTCATCTGTGGTGAGGCTTCTGAGAGCACGTGGCGGCCGCAACGCCGACTGCAAGAATTCTGGTCGGCTTGGACCCATTATCTGAGCGTGCTGGGACAACCCGAGCAACGGCGCGCGACCTGGCAGGCTATCCGCAGCGCGAGAGATGTTTCCTGGGATCGCACCGACCCATGGGTGTTTCCGTTGGCCACTTTTTCGACCTGGCCAATTATTTTTCGAGCGATTCAGCGCCGAGCGACCTTCGCCGAGGTGTTGGCGTTGGATATCGAATGGCCACCCGCCGATGAAACCTGAAGCCACAGAGGTTATTTGGCGAGACGGCGCGGTGCGTCTGGAATTGTCGCCGTTTGTCAGCGATGAGTGGCTCGACTATGTAGCGGCTGTGTGGTTCGGCGGTGCTGCCCGTCGCTACCAGCGACGCAACGTGCGCGAACAGGTCGCGCGCTTCGAAAAACCACGTTTTTTGTCGTTGCGCTATGCGGGCAAACTGATCGGCAGTTATCTGATCGACCAACAGGCGCTGACCTTCAATCAGCAACCGGTCAGTGGGTTTTACCGCGGGCTCCTTTCCGTCGATGCAACCTTTCGTTCGCAACACCTGGGCGGTGCCATGACCGATGCCGCGCTCAGGTGGATCAAAGAACGCGCTGAGTCGCGAACGGCATTGACGTATGGCTGCATCGATGAATACAACAAACGCTCCGTCGCGCTCCTCTCCGAACGCGGCATGCAAGCGCTAACGGTTTTGAGACAACGGTTGTTTTATCGGCAATTCAAGCGGCGAACGTTGGCGACCGCGCGTGTCACAAATGCGCTTACCAGCAACGCGCTGGCGGATTTAGCCGCATCGACCGAGCGCATGGTGACACCCGATGACTGGAGTTACGGCAACTGGATCACGGTCGACGACAAGCGCACACAACGCATCGCTGCAAGATACGCTGTCAACGAACTCGCCTTGGCGCCGATGAGCGGTGTCGCTGGATTCGTTATCAATCGGCTGATGCCATTGTTCCCGCCAGGGCGGCGACGCTTCAATCCACACGCGTTTCGCTATGTGTCGATATCTGACCCGGTCAATGGCGCTGGCCCAAAAGCGAGTTGGGACGCGCTGATCGAGCACCTGATGGTGATCCACGACTGCCACTTCGTCTGCTTAATCAGCGATACCGTGGATTCGTCTGGCAATGCGTTGCTCGACAGCGGCGCACTCGGCCGGAAAGCACTGGAAAAGGCGAGCACCGTCGGCGTGTTGGGTCAGTGGCTGAATTCGCCGGAGCGACCAGACGATATTGGATTTCGTCTGGCCGCTCGCGATTTTTGATTCAAGTCTTGGAGGCGTCCACGATCGCTTGGATAGAGCTATCCAGTGTCGCATTGAACTCGTCGTCTGACTGCTGCGCACTTAAGCCCTCCGACAATGCACGCGAGAAGCTCGCGATCATGCCGTTCTGGCGTGCCAGTCGCGCATTGGCCTCTTCCCGGCTGTAGCCGCCAGACAGCGCAACCACCTTCAACACGTTCGGATGATTGACGCAATCCTGATAGAGGTTGTCCTCTTCCGGTAGCGTGAGCTTCAGCATGACCAGCTGGCCCGACTCCAACTGATTCAGGTGATTCATGATGGCAGACTTGAGGAGTGTTTCAGCTTCTGCCTTGTCAGGGCAGTGGATATCGACCTCAGGCTCGATGATCGGCACGAGCCCGGCGTTAACGATCTGCAGCCCAATTTCGAACTGCTGTGCAACGATAGCCCCTATACCGGAAGCACTGGCTTGCTTGATGACCGAGCGCATTTTTGTCCCAAAAATACCTTTCGACTTGGCTTTCTCAAGCAATCCGTCCAACGTCGGCATCGGCTTCATTAATTGCACACCATCCGCCTCGTCTGCGAGACCTTTGTCGACTTTCAGCAGCGGTACCACATTGTTGTGTTGCCACAAATACTGAGCCGTAGGCACGCCGTCGATCTCACGATCCATCGTGTTTTCAAAAAGAATCGCCGCGAGGATCCGTTCGCCATTGAAGGCCGGGCTTTTAATGATGCGCGCCCGCATGTCGTGCACGAGAGAGAACATCTCCTCATCGTTGCTCCACGCGTCTTCGGCGACGCCGTAGAGACCCAACGCCTTGGGCGTACTGCCGCCACTTTGGTCCAGTGCCGCAATGAAACCCGCATCGTTTCGGAATTTGGCTAGTTGATTTTCAAAGTCACTCAATGTTCTGCCCCCACAAGTGGCTAACTTAAAGAACATAATTTTACGCCAATTCGATAGTCCGCGCAGGCTATGCCGGCTCAAGAACTTTGTCGCCGCGCCGCTAAAACCACTGTTTACAGGTATGTCGAAGCAGAGGGCTTGTCATCATGTCGCCATTTTGGATCCGCCTGCGCCATCTCGGCGCTACGACAATCGCACTGTCAGTGTTCCTGATGGTCGGCTTCGACCAAAGTGCGGTGCGCGCAGGTCATCCCGCGCTGCAGATGTGGAAACTGCCGCCTGCACCACCGGCACCGGCGGATAACGAGACCACCGCAGCGCGGGTAGAACTCGGCAAGATGCTGTTTTTCGATACCCGCTTGAGCGGCGACGGTACGATTTCGTGCGCGACGTGCCATAACCCGTTGTACGGCTGGGCCGATGGCTTGCCTACTGCGGTTGGCATTGGCGGTGAAGTGCTCGGCCGCGCGAGCCCAGCGATCGTCAATAGTGCTTACAACTCAATCCAGATGTGGGACGGCCGCGAGCCGTCTCTGGAAAGTCAGGCACTAGGACCGATGAAGGCGCCATCGGAAATGCATACCGACTTCGATCGTGTCACGCGCTGGCTCGGGGAGACGCCCGGTTATGTCAAAGCATTTGCTGCCGCGTAACCGAACGAGCCGATCACGACTGACACAGCCGCCAAAGCGCTGGCTGCGTTTGAGCGCACAATTGTCAGTCGGGATACGCCGTTTGACCGATGGATCGCTGGCGATGCGGACGCCATGAACACTCAGCAGATCCGTGGCTTCAAGATCTTCATGGATGCCGACAAAGGCAATTGCATGGCTTGCCACGCACCCCCTAATTTCACAGACAACGGCTTCCACAATATTGGGCTTGCGCAGTTTGCCGGAGACTCGCCGGACATGGGCCGGTTCGCACACATTCCCGTGCGTGTGCTGAAGGGTGCATTTAAAACACCGAGTCTGCGCAACGTCACACTCACCGCGCCCTATTTCCACGATGGCTCCGCGAAAACACTCGAGGACGTCGTTGCGCACTATGTGCGTGGCGGTGATGTCAAAACGAATCTCTCGCCGACGATGAAGCCGCTCTCGTTGACCCCGGCGGAACAACAGGATTTGGTCGCCTTTCTGCGAGCACTCACGTCACCGCCATCGTCGTTCATGCTACCGGTGTTGCCACCGGAGCCTATGATAAGCGTGCGCTCTAGCCCTGGTGTCGAGTCCGTCACCGAAACGCCAAAGTCGCCATGAACACCGTGAACGCCACCAAGACACTCGTGCTGGTGCTGTGCTTGTCACTGCCCAGTTACAGCACCGCTGATGAATCGCGCGCGCAAACCGCCGCCGAAACGCGCGCGAAAAAATTGCCCTGGGGTTACGAGAAAGGCGCCAGGCTCTATCGAGAATACTGTGTGCTGTGTCACGGCTCGACAGGGCGTGGCGATGGCCGGCTATCGGCGGTGATCAAGGACCCCGCGCCCGCCGACTTGACGGCGAGTACCCGACGCCGTGGCTACCTGACCAGAATCATCGGCAAGGGCGGGCGAGCAATGGGCCGGTCCGACCGAATGCCTGCCTGGGAACACGAATTCAGTCGCAATGAGATGAAAGCGCTGGTCAATTTTGTGTATTCGCTGCGCTCAATTCCGATGCAACCGGCCAACAATACAGAAGAGGAGTAACGCAACATGAAACGCATCATTTTCGCAGTATGTTTTGCTTTGTCCGCGGTGATGACCTACGCCAGTCAGCATCACGTCGTCGGACAGAAGGACAAGATGTTCTCGGTGGATGAACTGACCGTCAGTGTCGGGTCAACCGTTGAATTCCGGAACGAAGACCCCTTTTTTCATAACGTGTACAGCTTGTCGGACCTGAAAACCTTTGATCTCGGTTCTTACCCGAAAGGCGAATCACGCGCCGTAACCTTCGACCAGCCCGGTGACGTCGAAATTGAATGCGCGATTCACCCGAGCATGATCATGACCGTGCACGTCACGGAGTAGTACCCTTCAGCCCGGGCACCAGCACAGTCTCTTGATACACGCGGGCGCTACTGCGCCCCCGACACCGACGATTGATCGCTAATTGTCGCCATTCTTGCTTTTTCAGTATATGTCGATTAATCTGGACATATTGACTAAATTGGAGACTGCAATGGCGCGAATGCACATACACGTGGGTGTCGATGACATCGAGAACAACGTGACCTTCTACACTACCCTGTTTGGCGCGGCACCCGATCAGCAAGAAGCCGACTACGCAAAATGGATGCTCGATGATCCCAAGGTCAATTTCGCCATTTCGGCTCGCGCGCGGCAGCATGGCGTGGATCACCTTGGCATCCAGGTCGAGACAGAGGAAGAGCTGGATGCACTGCGAGCGCGACTGGACGCCGCCAACGTCGAACAGTGGCATGAAGGCAAAGTTCAGTGCTGTTATGCGGCTTCCGACAAATCCTGGGCACAGGACCCCAACGGCGTTGCATGGGAAGCGTTCACCAGTATGGCGCGTGTCGCCACCTACTATGGTGACGATGCCCCGACGCAGGTCCCGGCGCGGTGTGGGACCAGCGCCGAATCAGCATAATGTTATAACTTAATAACATTTGCGGTATGCTCTTGGCTGACCAACGACTACCGTCTATAGGAGCAGTCAATGAGCAAGTCCTGGATCACGGCAGGGATCGTATTCGCGATGATGGGAGCGCATGCAGACACCGTCACACTGACCGGCGATGCCGCCTATGCAGCTGCCCAGAAAGGCACTTGCGGCACGACCGAGCCGGGGATTGTGCGTTATGGCTTCTGGGAGGGACGCGCTTACAGCCGCGTCCCCGGAGAAAAAGACCGGCACTTGTTCAACGTGATGGGCGTCAATGTTCGCCAGTGCGGACACCTGCAGGATGAGATCAAGGGCCGCGGGTTTCGCTCTGTTTCGCGAGAGATTATGGTCTACATGGATCCCGATACGGGCGAGGTCATCGATCGCTGGGAAAACCCATGGACCGGCAAAACGGTCGACGTCCTGCATGTCGCCAATGACCCGGTGAACATGCGTGCGCCACGATTTGAGTTTGATAAGGACGGCAAATCGACACTGTCTCGAAGCTTTCGTCGGTATGGCGATATGGCCGTATCTTCGTACGAAATCCCATTGTTTTACGACAATCCACTGGCGGGGGACTACCAGCAATACGTAGGCGGGACCTACCATGCCATGGAGATCTTCGACACATTCTATGACGCCCACAAGATGCTCGACGGTGATGCGACGTCGGTAGGCGACTCACGATTGGCCTGGGTACGCGTCGCACAATGGCTACCCTGGCTGGAGATGGGCAGCAAGCCAGGATTGATGGTATTCAACGCGACGGGTTTCAGCACCTTCGATAAGGCGAGTTTGCCCAAGGCCTTGATCGACGTTGTCGATGCGCGTTTTCCCGAATACTGGACGCCACCGCCCGCCAACGACCCTCGTCCGAATGAGACCTCTTGGACCGTCTTCCAGAAATGGAAAGCCCGTCAGGATGACGAGTAGACTGTGAAGCCCGTGGATGCGGGAACTCACGCAGTTTGCTATGTTCTAATCCATAAGGAGTAAGCTGAGGGACTGCGATGCAAAAGACTGCCGTGATGCTTGTACTTGCCAGCGTGACACTCGCCGGGTGCGCGCAACAGCAACACCGTGTATCTGACTCACCCACGCTCGGCGAACAGGTGGCGACTGATCTTTTGGGCGTCGCCATGAGTTTTGCGTTAGACGACGAAGTCTCACACCAAGGCGAAATTATCTCAGTCAATCCGGAATGCGCGCCAACCGCGAATTGTCGCGGTGAACGTGAGGCGCGGCGCGGTGAGATCCGCCGAGTGGCCGACCCCTACGACCAACTGCAGAGCCAGCGAGAGCGCCAGGCGGCAATGACGCTGCGCAATGATTTTTCTCAGTGGTTCGCAGCCGATGACGCGCCCACCGCTACAGTCTTTACAGCCAGCGACGATTCAAACCAAGCTTTGGCACAGCAGCCGACCCGAGTCCCGTCGATCGTCCTGCGTGATCCCGACGAGATCTACTAGCCGGCCGTAGACCAAGCGAGCAGCGCGCGACTTTTAGCGCTCACCCGGCCGATAACGTTGCGCGGCACGACGTAACACGTCCTCGCGATAATACGCAGCGGATTTCCAGTTTTGCTCGGCATAGCGCTCTGCCTGATCCACGAAATGTGATGAGCGCGGATTGTTGCTCTGCCCACCGACCAGAATGGTCTTGGCACGCACTCGCTCACCGAACTCCACCGCGGCAGCGAAACTATTGCCGTTGGTGCCATAGAGCTTTTTGGTTCCCGGTTTGCGGCTCGCACCGAAGTCCGCAAGCGCACCCCAGCGACTGTTGGCAAAGCCGACTCCCAGACTGGGCGCCGCGTCGTCAAAGCGGAGCTTGATGTCACCCGACTGGCGCTGAAAGCGATTGATCTCACCCCACGGTTGTCGCCAATCCCCAAAATCCAGAGTCAATGACGCCAGTGTCTCCTGAAGCGTCGCCAACTGCGTATCAGCAGACGTGTTTTGAGGGAGCGAATTGATCCAATCCATCTCGCTCGTCTCCGGTGGTCTGGGGTAAAGCGCCAACAAGCGCTCACCATAGAAATGGGCGATAGTCATTGCGACGGAGTCGACACTGGTTTGTAAATCCCAGTCGTCCAGCAGCGCGATCGCTGCTGCAGTATCTGCGTCCGGTATGACTGCCGCCGATGCCGCAGTGATCAACCCATCTCGCAAAGATTCGAAACCGGACAGGTACGGATTATGTGCCAGTGTAATCAAGCCATCCAGCGTCAATGCCTCGATATCCTGCAACAAGGCGACCGCATGAATGCCACGGAAGTTCTCGGCATCGGGCGCCATGTAACGTGGGAAATCTTCACGCTTGGGGCTGAAGGCACCCGCCGCGGTAAATGGTGTGGAGTTGGCGTTTTGAATCCAGCCGTTGGGTGGGTTCAGTAACGTAATCGTTTCATCAACGCTATGCAGACCCTGCCAGTCTGTCGCAGGATCGGACCCATCAACAGGCTTCGAGAAATCGAATGACGGATCGCGTCTCGGCACGAAGTTGCCGTGAAAGTAGGCAATGTTACCTTCGCTGTCGGCGAATACCGTGTTGTTCGATGAGTTGGTACGGATATCCATCATCTCGCGAAACTGCGAATAGTTGGCGAGTTTTGTCCGTTGGTAAGACTGCCGCAGCGCGTTAACCGGATCCCAGTTAATGCGCGTGACTACCCAGCGGCCGTCGAGCGAGTGTGTCACCGGACCATGATGACTGCGATACATCGTGAATGATCGCTCGGCCAGACCGCCGTCCGCTGCGTACTGCAGCGTCACCGGAATAGCATTCATGCGTCGCCACTCATCGCCGTACCGGTATTCAACACCGTCTTCCGTTTCGCGCGTATCCAGCGAAAACTCATCGATGAAATCGACATACGTTGACGTGTGCATCCAGCCGGTGTTTTCGTTAAAGCCCTGATACACGAAAAACTGACCCCAAGTCACCGCTCCGTAGGCGTTCAGCCCCTCTTCGCTAACCGCGTGCACCTCACCGCGGAAATAAAATGAGGTGTGCGGATTGATCAGCAACAAGGTATTCCCGTTTTCGGTTCGGTCGCCCGAAATCGCGAAGCCATTCGAGCCACCCGGGGCTGAAAAAGTAGCCGCTTCGGTCTGCTCTGCGACCATCGCTGCCACCGGGTCAAGACCGCCATAAAACTCGGCGATTCGTGCCAGCGGAATCTGCTCGATATCACCGCCGATGGAGCCCTCGCTAAAAAACATTGGCATCCACGGCTCGAACCGTGTGATCAGCCGAGGCTTTACGTCCGGATGTGTAGCCAGAAAAAAGTTCAGACCATCCGCCCACGCATCACACAACGTTTGCAGCCACCCGGGCGCTGCCGCGTAGGCGGCTTTCGCCTCTGCGTGTGTCATGTACAGACGCGCCCGCAGATCACTGTATAGCGCCGCCTCGCCTTCCACCTCGGCCAGTCTGCCGATTGCCCAGATATAGTTTCGTTCGATACGTGGGAAATCGTCTTCCGCCTGAGCGTAGAGCAAGCCGAAGACGGTATCCGCATCGGTCTCACCGTAGATGTGCGGCACGCCAAAGTCATCTCGGATAATCTCGACCCGATCAGCGATCGCCTGCCAACGCTCTCGCTCGGACGGAGACCGCTCGACATTCACGACACAGGCGGCGAGCAAGCCCGCCAATAACAAGCCAATGAACGCGTTTTTCGTCATCTGCCCCACTCCTCTCAAACTAGCGCGTCTCGAGTATAGCGGGCTGCCAACAGGTCGACTAAACGCTTTCGGGGGGCGATTCGTGCGGCGCGACATTCACACTCAATGCCGCCACGTCCGCCCCGCTCGGCCCTTGAAACACACCGAGCCCAAACTCGGGCCGAATCGCGAGCAAATGATCAAACACATCTGCCTGTATGCGTTCGTACTCGGCCCAGGCCGTGGTTGCCGTGAAACAGTAGATTTCGATCGGTAAGCCGTCCGCCCCGGGCTGTAGCTGACGCACCAGCAAGGTCATGTCTTTATGAATTCTCGGGTGATGGCGGAGGTAGTTGATCAGGTACGCGCGCAGCGTGCCTAGATTGGTCAAACGGCGCATGTTCACATCGGCAGCCGTCTCATCGGGTAGTGCATCGTTGTACGCCTGCAACGCCTCTCGCTTGCCAACGATATAGTCCTTCAACAGCGCGAACCGTTTGAATCGAACAATTTCCTCGTCGGTCAAAAAACGGACAGTCCGCATGTCAATGCGCAGGGATCGCTTGATACGTCGACCGCCCGACTGCTGCATCCCGCGCCAGTTCATGAACGACTCTGCGATCAGCGTGTGCGTTGGGATTGTCGTAATGGTCTTGTCCCAGTTCTGCACACGTACGGTGTGCAGCGCGACGTCGATCACATCACCGTCGGCGTTGAACTGCGGCATTTCGATCCAGTCGCCGACGCGGATCATGTCGAGACTGGATAGTTGCACACTGGCGACGAGCGACAGGATAGTGTCTTTGAATACCAGCAGTAGTACGGCGGTCATGGCGCCAAAACCACTCAGCAGTATGACAGGCGATTTATCGATCAGCGCCGAAACGACAAGGATCGCGCCCAGACAGTACAACACGAGCTTGGTGACTTGGATGTAGCCTTTGATGGGTCGTTCCACGGCATGACCGCCGCTTTCGTACATCGCGTTCACCGCACTCAAGGTCGCACTCAACGTACGTATGATGGCAAGAATGCCGTAGGCGACGGCAACGTTGCGCACGATCGTTTGAAGCGATTCCGACAGATCCGGCACCAAACCGATACCGAAGTAAGCCGCAGCCGCCGTCAGCACATGTGCGAGACGTCCGAATACCCCTTGTTCGACCAGCGCGTCGTCCCAGCGGGATGCGGTCTGACGCGCGAGCGCTCGCGCGACATGCTTCAGGCGTCGCCTGGCGACCACATCGACAATCCAGACGACGACCAGCAATACGAACAAGCCGATCGCTGGCACAAGCATCGGATGGACTTCCCGGAGGGTTTCGAGCAGCACGGTTGGCAGGTTCGTCAGATCGTCTGGCATGCAAGTATCCTTGGTCAGGTTACGATGTGCGCGCGACGCGCGATGGTGATCCTCATTCGGGCCCGGCTCTGCGCGGTCGCGCAGAGCAACAATCGGTCGCATGGCGCCACGCATTATCCATTATCATCCACCGATGCCAACGCCGTCGAAATCCCAGCCCGCCTTCGCCGAATTCATCATTATGATGGCACTGACCATGTCGCTGGTGGCGTTGTCGATCGACACGATGTTGCCCGCGCACGGCATTATCGGTGTCGAGTTTGCCCTTGGCAACATCAACGATACGCAGTTCATGGTCTACATGTTGTTTATCGGTCTCGGCTTCGGACAAATTCTGTTTGGCCCGTTGGCGGATAATCTCGGCCGCATTCCTGCGATCTTTCTTGGCCTATCCTGCTTTGCGATCGGGACCATCGTCTCGCTGCTGGCCACCGATTACACCATCATGCTGCTAGGTCGCCTGTTGCAAGGCATCGGTGTTGCGGGACCGCGCACGATTACCGTCGCGGTGGTACGCGACCTGTATAAGGGCCGACGCATGGCGAGCGTCATGTCGTTCATCATGTCGATCTTCATCCTTGTCCCGGCGATCGCGCCGGCGCTCGGGCAAGCCATCATGCTGATCGCGAATTGGCGCAGTATCTTCTGGTCGTTCTTGGGCCTTGCCGCTCTGGTCGGCTGGTGGTTCGCCGTACGGCAGCCGGAAACGCTCAAACCCGAACACCGTCAGGCGCTGAACGCAGCAACCTTGTGGCGTAACGCTCAAGTTGTGTTTCGGAGCCGCGTTGCGATGGGCTACACACTGGCCGCTGCGTTGATCTCCGGCGCATTCGTTGGCTTTCTGGCCACAGCACAACAGATTCTGCAGGTGCAGTACGAACTCGGTGTGAAGTTCCCGCTGTATTTCGCGCCGCTGGCACTCTGCGTTGGCGCCAGCCAGCTGATCAACGCACGTATTGTGATGCGGTACGGAATGCGGGCACTGGCTACCACCGCTGCGATAGCTGTGAGCCTGATCGCACTGCTCTTGCTGGCCGCGACATTCGCGGCAGACGGC